>JAFGRT010000104.1 GCA_016935015.1 Acidobacteriota bacterium
AGCCCATTCAGCGCCCCGATCTGCTCGATGGCCCTCTGGCGCAGGTTGCGGATACGGCGCCGGTCCGATTGGCTGGGCGCGGCGGTGCTGGACTGCACCTGCCACAACAGGCCGGCTTCCACCCAACCGCCCCCTGCGGCGAATTTTTCCTTGACCTCCTTGAGTGACTGCAAGGCCTCTTTCATGGTTTTTTGCAGGGATTCCGGCGGTTCCTTGACTTCACCCAACATTTTCTGGACTCGTTGCAGCTCCTGTTCCACCTGGCGCAGAGTTCGGCGGGCCTCGAACGTGGCCTGTTGAATCGTTACGACGTCCAGACTGGCCGCCAGCCGGGCCTGCAGGTCCTCTGCCGCGGCGCGCGCCTCGGGATCGGCCCGGACGACGAAAGTCGCCGACGTCTCCTGATCACGGGCCGTGAGCTTGACCGTGTATTCGCCCGGTACGACCAGGGGGCCTCGATACTGGCGCCGGCCTTCCTCGCCGGCCAGGGGATGTTCGAGGCACAAATCCCAGCTGATGCGATGGAATCCTTTTTTGTCAGGTCCTTCCAATTCGCGGACCACCTGACCGGCCGAATCCGTGATGACCAGCTTCACCGGGCTTGGCGTGGCCGGTTTTTCCGGATGGCTGGCCTTCTCGGGACCGGACGGGGGAGTGGCCGCTGCCGCTGCGGTTTCCGCTGCCTTCGGCTCTTCCTTCTTGGGTGCCGGGGCCGGCGGGTCCGTCTTCAGATAATAGGTGATCATGGCGCCGTACTCGGGATTGGGACCGGCGTACACTTCATCCCCCTCGGTGGGGACCGGACTGACGGGGATGTACTGGGTTGCCGCCGGCGGCGGAAACAGGACGACTTCCCGGTCCAGGGCCTCGGGCGTGAGTTTTTCCAGGAAGGTAATGTCGTCCATGATGAGGAGTCCGCGGCCGTAGGTGCCGAGCACCAGGTCATTCTCGCGGGGCTCGATAGCCAGGTCGTCCACCGGTACCGCCGGCAGATTGCCGCCGGCGCGGTACCACGTTCGCCCGGCGTCGAGGGAAAAGAGCAGGCCGTAGTGGACGCCGGCGAACAGGAGGCTGGCGTTGCGCGGATGCTCGGCCAGGGCCTTGACCACCGTCTTGGCGGGCATGGCGGCGCCGATGTTGCGCCAGGTCTTGCCGCCATCGTCGGTCCGGAACAGGTAGGGGGCGTAGTCCCCTTCGTAGTGGGCGGAGAAGGAGGCGAAGGCCACGTCGGCGTCGTGGGCCGAGGCCAGCACGCGGGTGGTGTAGAATTTTTCCGCCAGGCCGAGAATATCCGAAAGGTTTTCCCAGTTGCGGCCGCCGTCGCGTGTTACCTGGAGTTGCCCATCATCGGTGCCCACGTAGATCAGGCCCGCCCGAACGGGGGACTCGGAAACGGTGGTGATGGTGGAGTAGGCCCGCAGGCTGGCCTTGACGCCCATGATGGTGGCGTCCTTCTTGTCCAGGTTGCGGGTCAGGTCGGGGCTGATCACCGTCCAGCTCTGGCCGCCGTTGGTGGTGGTGAAGAGCTTGTTGCCGCCGAAATAGATCCGCTGGGGATCATGGGGCGAGATGATGAGGGGCGAGTTCCAGCTGAAGCGATACTTTTCCTCGGGGTCCTCGGGTACGGGCTGGATCATTTTCGACTGCCGCGGCTTGAGGCTGACCCGCTGCAGTACGCCGTACTGGGACTCGGCGTAGAGGGTGGTGGGATCGGTGGGATCGATGGCGGCGTAGAAGCCATCGCCCCAGGCCACGCAGATGGTGTCGTCGGTGACGATGCCGCGCGGATTGTAGGTCATGCTGGGGATGCCCCACGTGCCGTTGTCCTGAAGGCCGCCGTAGATCCAGTAGGGATCGCGGGTGTCGAGGCCGATGGCATAGTACTGGGCGATGGGCAGATTGTCGCGGAAATCCCAGTTGCGGCCGTTGTCCCAGGTGACGTAGAAGCCGCCGTCGTTGCCCAGGTACTGGTGATCCGGATTGTGCGGGTTGACCCAGAGGGCGTGGTGGTCCACGTGGATGTTGCGGGCCGTCCAGTCGGTCTCGAAGTTCTTGCCGCCGTCGATGGACACGGCCAGCTGGACGCCCGGCACCCAGACCTTGTCGGGATTGACGGGATCCACCATGATCTGGCCGTACCAGTAGCCGGGTGAGCGCATCTTGTTGACGCGGGTCCAGGTGTCGCCCCGGTCTTCACTCCGGAAAACGCCCCCTTCGCGATGGCCGATGATGGCGTAGACGATGTGCGGTGCGCTGGGGGCGACGGCCAGGCCGATCTTTTCCAGCTCACCCGAGGGCAGGCCCTTTGTGAGCTGGACCCAGGTGTCGCCACCGTCCAGGGATCGCCAGATGCCGCTGTGGGGACCGCCGTCGGCGATACCCCAGGCGGTGCGGCGACGCTGGTAGGCCGCGGCGTAAAGGATGCGGCCGTTGGGGTCCATGGCCACGTCCGTGACGCCCGTGTCCGCGTTGATGTAGAGCACCTTCTCCCAGGTCCGCCCGCCGTCGCGGGTCCGGAACAGGCCGCGCTCCTCGTTGGGGCCCCACAGGTGGCCGGCGGCGGCCACGTAGACGATGTCGGGATTGGTGGGATGGATCCGGAGGCGCCCGATATGGTGGGTGTCTCTCAGACCCATGTTTTGCCATGTCTTGCCGCCGTCCAGGGATTTGTATACCCCGTCGCCCATGGTGCCGGCGTTCTGGTCGCAGTTGGCCTCACCGGTGCCGACCCAGATCAGGTCCGGATCGGATGGGGCCAGGGCCATGTCGCCGATGGAGACGGAGTTGCCGGCTTCGTCAAAGATGGGTGTCCAGGTGAGGCCCTGGTTCACGCTTTTGAAGATGCCGCCGGTGGAGCCGGACACGTACACGACGCTGGGGTTGCCGGGCACGGCCTCGATGTCGGGGATGCGGCCGCCGCAGGTGGTGGGGCCAATATGGCGCCAGGCGATGTTCTTGAACAGGTCCGGACCGTTTTCGGCCGGACCGGCCAGGGCCAGGGTCGCCAGGGCTAAAATGAATAAAATGATAGCCGGGATGCGCGAAGTGGGCATTGCCATGAGAGCTGTCCTCCTGTTCTGGGTATTTGGGGATTGTATACACACCGGATGGTTTTCTCCGGACTCTCCGTCCGGGGAAAGATGCCATGATGCATCGTTGGTTCTTCTCAACAGATCGTCTCCACAGCGTGGGCCCGGCCGCCGGACCTGGCAGACTGACGTCGCCAGGGTCGTTGGCGTGGGGCGAGGCGGATGTTCACCCCGGCTCGATACCCGCTCATGAACAACCAGGCCCGCTTGACCAGTGTAATTTGTCCACCCTGAAATAGCAAGGCCGGCATGCGGCTCAGCCTGATTTGCCGACGCTTTGCCGAGGCATGCGCTCGCCGGCCTGGCCTCCGAAACTCCGTTCGGTGGCGCTGGAGGCAGAGCCCTTTTGTTTCGCGAATGGAGGAGAGGACGAACCCGGCTTCTTCCGCGACTTTACCGGGGCGGGATGGCGACAGCACGTAGCCGCCGTCTGCCGGACGGCGGTCTTCATGGGGAGGGTGGCGATCAGGCGCCGTCTTGTTTTCGACGGACTACAATGAACGTGCCCCAACCGCGGACGGTCCACTCCGTCCTCCCGGACCATCCCGTCCACTCCGTCCATGCCGTCCACTTCGTCCACTCATCCCCCTCGCCTTACTTTGATTGCGGTTCACATCTCCTTCGGGTATCATGAGTCGAGTTTTCGAAAGGACCTCTGCATCCATGCCCGAACCCGGCTGGCTTTCCCTGCTGCCCCCGTTGCTGGCGGTGGTCCTGGCCATCTGGACCCGCCGCGTAGCCTGGTCGCTACTGGCTGGTATTTTCCTTGGCTGGCTGATCCTGCAGGACTGGCGGCCATGGGCCGCCCTGCTGGCGACGATGCGCGGCCTGGTCGGAGTGCTGGCGACCTGGGACAATGCGGCGGTGGTGGTATTCTGCGGGCTGGTCGGTTCCGTTATCGCCCTAACCCAGCGCTCGGGCGGGGTGGCCGGGTTTGTGGCGCTGGCGGCCCGGCGCGGCCGGCTGGGCCGGCGGACCGGCGCGCAGTGGGGAGCCATGGCCCTAGGCGGAATGATCTTCGTGGAGACGTCCATCTCCAGCCTCATCGTCGGCGCGGTCTTTCGGCCCGTTTTCGATCGCCTCAGGATCTCCCGTGAAAAACTGGCCTACATCGCCGATTCCACCTGCGCGCCTGTCAATCTGCTGATTCCCCTTAACGCCTGGGGCGCCTTCATCATCGGCCTGCTGGCCCAGACGGGGGTTCAACGGCCGGTGGCGGTGCTTGTGGCGGCCTGGCCGCTACAGTTCTACGCCCTGCTGGCTTTGCTGCTGGTCGGGGTGCTGCTGGCCACGGGGCGGGAGTACGGTCCCATGCGCCGGGCCGAGCGGCGGGCACGGGACGAGGGGAAAATCCTGCCCGATGGCGCACGGCCCATGATGGCGGCGGACGTGGCCGGCCTGGAATCATTGGACGGGCTGATTCCGCGTGCGCGCTACTTGCTGGCGCCGGTGGGGGTGATGATGGGCCTGGTCCCGCTGGCGCTCATGGTCACTGGACGGGGAGACCTGACCGCCGGCTCGGGCGCCACCGCCGTGTTCGCGGCGGTGACGGCGGCTTTGCTGACGGCGGTGGTCCAGAACGCGCGCCGGCTGGGCGGGCGCGAGGTGGCGCAGGTGATCTGGTTCGGCTTCCGAGGCATGGCGCCGGTGATGCTGCTCATGGCGCTGGCTTTCGCCCTGGGTGATGTGGCCCGGGCGCTGCACACTGGCGAGTACGTGGCCGGCCTGGCCGGCGCCGTGGCCGCCCCGGCCTTCATCCCGGCGCTGTTTTTTCTGACGTCCTGCGTCATCGCCTTCGCCACGGGCACATCGTGGGGGACCTTCGCCGTGATGGTGCCCATCGCCGTCCCTACCGCCGCGGCCTTGGGGCTGCCCGTGCCCCTGCTGGTGGCGGCGGCGCTGGGCGGCGGGCTGTTCGGCGATCATTGCTCACCCGTGTCCGACACCACCATCATCGCCTCGCTGGCGGCGGCCTGCGATCACATCGACCACGTCCGGACCCAGTTGCCCTACGCCCTGACAGCGGCCGCCGCGGCGACGCTGCTCTACCTGGCGGCGGGCGGGCTGTTCGCCTGAAACAGCGGTACCCCGGGCTCGCCGACCCCGGGGCTGAATGTGACGTGAACGGAGGAACGTCGCCCGTTCGGCAAGGCATTAACGGCGGTAGATTCTATGTTCCGCCTTTGTCCCCCTTCGCTTCATGGAGCGGTGTTTTGGCGGACGGGTCGTAGGCGGAGAACAGGGAAGCACAGCCGGAGTGAAAGCTTGACACAAGGATCACCATGAACCGAATCGAATTCACCGAGGAGGTCATCGCCCTCATCCGAGCTATCCCGCCGGGCAAGGTGACCACCTACGGCCAGATCGCCGCCATGGCGGGCCACCCACGCAACACGCGCGGCGTGGTTTGGATCCTGCACGCCTGTTCGGAATCTGACGATCTGCCGTGGTTCCGGGTGGTGAACCAGGCGGGGCGAATCTCCCTGTCGCCGGGCCAAGGGCACGCGCGCCAGAAAGCCCTCCTGGAGGCGGAGGGGGTGCAGTTTGACCGGCAGGGCCGGATCGAACTGCGGCGATACCTCTGGAGTCCGGTGGCGCTGTGAGGCGTCGCAATGGTTCTGATGGTTGTTTCGGTCAGATCAGGGTTTCGTACAAATCCAGGGTCTTGCGGGCGATGGCCGTCCAGCTGAAGTGCTCCTCCACACGGCGCCGGCCGTTGCGGCCGAACCGCTGCTGCAGCCCCTCGTCCAGTCCTACGCGGTTGACGGCCGCCGCCAGGTCGCGGGAAAAGCCGGCGGCATCCGTCGGCTCGAAGGTGCCCGGTTTCAGTGCGAGATCCACCAGCAGGCCCGTTTCCTCGGGGACCACAACTTCCTTGATGCCGCCCACGGCCGAGGCCACCACCGCCGTCCCGGTGGCCATGGCTTCCAGGTTGATGATGCCGAAGGGCTCGTACACTGATGGGCAGCAGAACACGGCGGCGTGGGAATAGAACTGGATGACCTTGGGCTTGGGCAGCATTTCCTGCACCCAGATCACCCCCGGCCGTCCGGCGCTGACGGCCGCCACCCGCTCCTCCATCTCCTGGCGGATGTCGGGCGTGTCGGGCGCCCCGGCCAGCAGCACCACCTGCAGTTCGGGGTCGATGTCCGGGATGGCGTTCACCAGGTGGATGATCCCCTTCTGGCGGGTGATGCGGCCCACGAAGAGGACATAGGGCCGGGCGGGGTTCACGCCGTATTCAATGAGGGCGGCCGTGTTCTCGGTGTGGCGGTACTCGTCCAGGTCGATACCGTTGTGAATGACGTGAATGCGCTCGGGGGCGATGTCGAAATGGTTCAGGATGTCCTGCCGCGTTTCGCGGGATACGGCAATGACCGCCTCGGCTGCCTCCAGGGCGTTCTTTTCCACCCAGCAGCTCACGTGATAGCCGGCGCCCAGCTGCTCCACTTTCCACGGCCGCAAGGGTTCCAGAGAGTGGGTGGTCAGCACGTGGGGGATCTCCCAGAATTTCTTGGCCATGAACCCGGCCATGGCCGTGTACCAGGTGTGGGTGTGCACCAAGTCGGCGGCCAGGCGGTCGCGGGCCATGCCCAGGTTGCGGAACAGGGCGTCGAAGGCGCCGCCGAAGCGGGGGTCAGTGTTGGTTTTGGCGTCGGCCCACGGTCCGTAGCCGCGCACCGTCAGGTCCGGCCGCTCGTCGCTTTGGTCGCCGAAGCAGCGGATCTCCACCGGCACGAGGCGCGCCAGTTCCCGCGCCAGGTATTCCACGTGCACGCCGGCGCCGCCGTAAGTGTAGGGCGGATATTCGTTGGTGAAGATGGCCACTCGATTGATATTCGACACGGTTGTACCTCTTTCTGCTGGAATGGCGGCGCTGATCGCCTGCCGGAACGGGCTGGCCCGCCCGTGACGGGTAGTATAGCCCGCCGCCGGAACGGGCGCAAGGCGAAGATGAAAACGGGGCGGGATATGGACGAGTCGTTCAACTGGCGGCGTTTTTCAGGTAGAATGTCTCTGGCGGGACAGGGGCCGCGGCAGTCTCTTCCCACAACGGAAAGGAGAACGCGCATGACGGAATTCCGCCGGACATGGCCCGACTGGGACGCGGTGGCCGCGGCCATCCCCCCCGAGTGGCTGCGGGAGCAGCGCTGGTTCCAGCGAAAAGCGGCAACGGTGGATCAGGTCCGTTTGCTCGACGTGCTGAAGTTGGACGACGATCCGCCATCCCAGAAAACGCCGCGGGCGCTGCTGGTCGTGGACATCCGTGTCGCCGGCGGGCCGGCCGACGTCTATCTGTTGCCCGTATCTTTGCGGGTGAGATCCGGGCGTGATCTGCCCGGTTTTGCCGTGAATGCGCAGACCGTGGCCGTCGACGCCCTGGCGGACGGGGTGCTGCACGCGGCGGTGCGGCGGCGGATGGGCGCCGGTGAGGCGGTGGCCGCCCGGAAAGGGTCGTTCCGGGGGGAAGGCCGGCCGTACCATGGGTCGGACAAGTGCCGGGTCCTGGCGCAAACATCCAGCAATTCCGTGGTCCGGCTCGGCGATGACGAGGTGCTGAAATACATCCGCCGGCTGGAGCCGGGCGAGAATCCCGAACTGGAAATGAGCCGTTTTTTCGCGACCCACGGGGATTTCACCAACCTGCCGGCGCTGCGGGGCGCCCTGCATTACAAGGCTGCTGAGGGTCGGGAATTCACTTTGGCCCTGGCCCTGGACCGCATCGCCCACGACGGGGACGCCTGGCACTGGTTCCAGGATCAGCTGGCGGAGCTGTTGGATTCCCTGCCGATGGGCGCCGCGGCCATCGCCCCCCGTATCCTTGACGAGGCCGGCGGGACGGTATTCAGAGGGGCCATGACGCGACTGGCGGCCGTGCTGGGGCACATGCATCGCGTGCTCTGCTCGGGGGCGGGCGGTCCGGACTTCGCCCCCGAGTCCATCCGTCCGGCTGATCTGGCGGGCTGGAGCGCTGCCCTGGTCCGGAGCGCCGATGATCTGTTCGACCGGCTGGCCCGGATGGATCCGGGTGACGATACGGGGCTGCGTGAGTTCCTGGCCGGCCTGCCCCGGCTGCGGGAACAGGTGCGACAGGCCTGTGAGCGGATCTCCCGACTGCAGCCGGAGGGCCTGCTCAAGTGCCGGGTGCACGGGGATTTCCACCTGGGACAGGTTCTGCGGGCCGGCAGTGATTTCTACATTATCGATTTTGAGGGCGAGCCCCTGCGCGACCGGGATGAGCGGCGGGCCAAGCAGAGCCCCCTCAAGGATGTGGCCGGATTGTGCCGTTCCCTCAACTACGCCATATACGCGGCCTTGTTTGCCTGGCGGGATCGCGCCCGGCCGTCCGCAGTCGTGTATCACTCGCTGGAGCGAACATTGCCGGTGTGGGGCCTCCACCTGGAGGAGACATTCCTGGCGGAATACGGGGCCGCAACCGGCCGGCCGGCCACGCCGGCGCGGCGGATGCTGCTGGCGGCGCACAAGCTGGAAAAGGCGCTCTACGAGCTGGACTACGAGATCAACAACCGCCCCGGCTGGCTGCCCATCCCGGCGCGGGGCATCGGCGACTGCCTGGACGAGTTGTTGCCCTGACGGCCATCAGACGTCGGGATCCAGCGGGTCGATGTCGCCCTTGTCGGGGATTTCGCCCGTAATCTTCACGTTCGGATCGCGGGGCTCGGCCTGCACCGGATCGAACACGGGTGGTCGCCCGAAGGGTGAGCCGGCGATCCGGTCGAAGGTGCCGGTGGGGGCGCTCTCGTCCCGCCGGATCAGGGGATCGGAATCCTTGGATTTGGTGGGATCCTGGATGGTCACCTCGCCGCGGGGGGCCTGCTCCCCGTCGGTCCGCTTGGCGCTGGCGCCCGAGCCGGTTGGTTTTTGGGTAATATGCACGACTTCATGATCCACCGGGTCAGTGGAGCTGCTGGCGCCAGTTGAGGTACCGTAAGCCGTGGCGCCGGACGTATCGCTCTTGCCGTCGTCATGGACCTTCACATCGCCCAGGGAGCCGCCGCCGAAGGCCTTGTCCATGCCCTTGGCCGGCGAGAGCCCGCCGCCGGGGAAACCCTGGCGCTCCGGTCCCATCAGGTCCTCCTGGGGAGAGCGGCCGCCGCCGATCCGCCCGCCGATGGCGAAGGAGCCGGTTTTGCCGAAATTCAACTGGTCCTGCAGGCCGGACAGTCCTTCGAACAGGGAAATGAGACGGTCCAGAGGCGTGGCACCAGTCGCCGGACCGGACACATCGCCCGGCTGGCCGGGCGTATGACCGGTTGGCGAGTCGTTTGTCTCCGGGATGGGAATGGGAATACCACTGCGCAGCCCCATCAGGCTCCGGAGCAGGCCGCCGGTGTCGGCCTGGCCGGCGGGCATGGCCTCGACGCCGCCGGGGAAAGGCGGTGCCGTAGCGATCTCGGCGTGGGACGGCAGCGCCAGCTGGCCAACGGACGGGCCGGCGCCCAGCTGGTCCACCAGTTTGTCGGCAAAGCCGATGAAATCGCCCCGGGGCGGCTGGAGCGATTCGAACACGGACTGCACCGCCTGCCGGCCGAGGGGGGCCGCGGCGCCGCCGGCGGGATCGGCGAACTGGGTGCTAAACTGCTGGATCAGAATGATTTCGGACATAACCATTCCTCCTGGTGTATGAATTAAGCCTATTTTTTGATAAATATTTTATCCATTATCGGTTTCGGTCTCCGGATGTTGCGTGCAAATCGACACAAAACCGCCCGCGACCGGCTGCCTTTTCCGCTTCTCGGGGACCTCTGTCGTATTCACGGACGCTCCGGACAATAACCATTGCCGCCGGACAGGTTCCCCGCAAGCGATAGCCAGGATCTCACAAACCCCTCGCTGTGAAACGGTTACCATTCCCATCCCCTGAAAAACAGGAGCAGCCGCACGAAATAGTGAACTTTTGGCCAGCGCCTCCCGTAATTATCCTTAGTTTTTAAGGAAAATATCGGAGAGGATGCCATGAAACTGATCTCCCGTGTCGAAGAGCTGATCCTGCTGGCGGTGCTGCGGCTGGGTGCGGATGCTTATTGCGTCAACATTTACGAGCACCTCAACCAGCTGTCGCCCAGGGAATGGACCCTGGGCACCATCTACGGTCCATTGTACCGGCTGGAAAAAAACGGACTGCTCGAGTCGTACCTGGGGCCCTCTTCGCCTGAGCGGGGCGGCAAGAGCAAACGGTTTTTCCGGCTGACCAATGACGGGCTGGACGTGCTGCGCGAGATTCGCCAGCTCCAGGAGGAAAGCTGGCAGGGAATTTCTCAGCTGCTGGAGGAGTCATGAAACCGGCCATCCCGTCCGATCCCCCGAAATGGGCCCGCCGCCTGCTGCGGCTGCTGATCCCCTTTCATGCCGCCATGGCCGAGGATGATTACGCCGAAATTCATGCCCACATGTCCGTCGAAATGGGCCGGCGCCGCGCCGATGCCTGGTACCGGCGCCAGGTCTGGCGGGCCGTGCCCGTGTTCATCAGTGAATTCATCCACTGGAGGATGCACATGCTGTTCAGTTATTTCAAACTGGCCCTGCGCCACCTGTTCGCCAACAAGCTCTATTTCATTCTGAATGTGTCCGGCCTGGCCATGGGCATCGCCCTGTTCCTGGTTTCGGCCATGGAACTCGATGTCAACTACCGTTTCGACGAGTTTCACAACCACGCCGAGCGCATGTACGGGCTGGTGGCCGTGCGGCCCTCCGGCTCGGGCGACGAGGCCCATTATGCCCGCACCCCGGCACCCCTCTTGCCGGCCTTGCGGGAGGATTTCCCCGAAATCGAGGCCGCGACCCAGTTCCGGCAGCCGGGGCGCGTGCTCGTGAGCAGCGGCGACCGGATGTTCCACGAGGGGAATATTTTCTACACCGATGATGAATTCCTCACCGTGTTCACGTTCCCCATGCTGGCCGGCGACCCGGCCACGGCCCTCTCCGGGCCCAACCAGGTAGTGCTGACGGAATCCGCGGCGGAGAAATATTTCGGCCGGGAGGATCCCATGGGTCGCACCCTTAGCCTGGATCGAAAACAGGAGATCGTGGTGACGGGCGTGCTGAAGGAGCCGACCCGCAATTCCTCCATCCGTTTCGGCATGCTGGTCTCCCTGGCCACCCTGGGCCACGAGACGCTGGGTGACTGGTCGCAGTTTGCGTACAATACGTTCCTTCGGCTACCGGAAGGGATGGACCCGGCGGTGCTGGAATCCCGCCTGCCGGCGGTGGTGAGCAAATATTTTCCCGAGCGTCCCGAATCGCCGCGCCGGATGTACCTCCTGCCGCTGCTGGATTTCCACCTGGATCACACACACATCTACAGCGATCTTTACCAGGATGTCTCCATGTTTTTTTATATGGGTCTGACCATCTGCTGTCTGTTGTTGCTGGTGGTCTGCCTCAACTTCATGAGCCTGTCCGCCGCCCGTTTCCTCTTTCGCGGCAAGGAAGTGGCCGTGCGCAAGGTGATCGGCGCCCGCCGGTCGCAGATCGTGGCCCAGTTTCTGGCTGAGGCATTGGTGATGGCAGGCCTGGCCCTGCCCCTGGCCCTGGCGATCTTCACCTACGTCAAGGATCCCATGCTCGCCCTGTTCGGGAATTATTACGACATGTCGCTGTGGGACCGGCCCCAGCCGCTGATGTACGCCTTGCTGATCACCCTGTTCGCCGGAGTGCTGTCGGGCAGCTATCCGGCCTGGTTCCTGTCGAAATTCCGGCCGGTGGATGCACTCCAGCGCCAGAGCCTGGGCGGCCGCTCGGGCAGCTGGCTGCGCAAGTTGCTGGTGGTGGGGCAGTTTGCCGTGGCCGTCGTCATCATCGTTTTCGGCCTGATGGTGAAACAGCAGTATGACTATATCATGGATCTGGACCGTGGATTTGTCATGGATGATGTCCTGATCATGCCGGTGGCTGAAGAGGCCCGCAGTGAACTGCAGCATCTCCGGACGGTGGTGTTGCGGCACGGCGACGTGGCCGGCGCCGCCACCACGACCCGCCTGCCCATGTGGTGGGAGCCTGTGGCGCGCGTGACTCCCGAGGGTGCCCTGCCCGAAGAGGCCCTGTCCATGCATGTCTATCCGGTGGGCTATGATCTGCCGGAAGTGCTTCAGATGAATCTGTTGCAAGGGCGCTTTTTCTCACGGAGCCATGATGATGAAGAATCACTGGTCGTTTCGCGCCTGGCGGCCGAGCAGCTCGGGTGGGGGCAGCCCATCGGCCGGGAGCTCGTCATCGGCGAGACCCGGGGCCGGATCGTCGGCGTGGTGGATGATTTCAAGTTCAGTGCCCTCTACCGGACCCTGCAGCCCGCCGTGCTCCAGCTGGCGCCGGACAAGGCGGCGGCGTGGTTCCTGGTCAAACTGCGACCGGGTGCCGATGAAGGCGCCATGACGGTGTTCTTGCGGGATTCCTGGCAGGGCATGATCTCCACCAGCCCGTTTGAATGCTATTCCCTGACACGCGAGTTCAAGAACTCCGCGCGGGGCATGGAAAGCATGTCCTGGTTGGTCAGTGGATTGGGCGCCGGTGCGGCACTCCTTTCCTGCCTGGGGCTGGTGGCCCTGGCCACGTTCCTGATCAACCGGCGGGCGCGGGAGATCGGTATCCGCAAGGTGCTGGGCGCCTCGGGCCAGGGCATCGTCCGGATGTTCCTGGGCCGGTTCCTGCGGCCGGTGCTGCTGGCCAACCTGGTGGCGGCGCCGCTGGCCTATCTCGCCTGTGAAGGCTATTTATCCGGTTTGTACGCCGAGCGCATGACCCTCGGTCCCGACATCTTCCTGGTGGCGCTGGCGTTCACCCTCCTCGTGGCGACGGCGGCAGTGTTGACCCAAACGATGCGGGCCGCCCGGGCCAATCCCGTACAGACACTGCGTAGCGAGTGAAACCGAAAGGGCGAATCTGGCTTCGTCCCGCAGGGCGGGACTACGCCGGAGTAAACCAACGAATCGACGAAAGGGTGAGACCAACCGTTTTACTCTCGAAAGCGGCAGGACGTTGGACCTGTTTGTTCGCCGGGCCGGTCACTCTGGCGGGTCAGGATGGCCCGCTTTCCATCGTTAGTCCATAAAGAGGCTGGGATTACCGCTTTACCCGCCGTGGTGGACCCGTTACAATACTCCCATGATGCAAGCGATCCCGGCCACAACACTTGATCGGCATCATGACACGGCCCGCCTGTTCCTGGCCCACCACCAGCTGCCGGAGGGGCCGGCCGGCGGCGACCTGCTGCGCCGGATCCTGGCCGCCTTCGCCCGGATCCCCTACGAGAACATCTCCAAACTCATCAAGCTCAACGAAACCCGGGGCGAATGGGACCGCCTGCGCTGGCCGGCCGAGGTCTGGGCCGATTATCAGGAACGCCGGCTGGGCGGCACCTGCTACTCCCTGACCTTTTTCCTGTGGGCGATCCTCGACTGCTGCGGCTACGCGGCCGCGCCGCTGGTCATGGATATGAAATGGGCGCCGGCCGCCCACTGCGGCCTGCGAGCCGAGCTGGCCGACGGCCCCTGCCTGCTGGACCCCGGCTACCTGCTCGGGGACCCGCTCCACCTGCGCGGCGACTCGACGGTGCGCTATGACAACTTTACAGGGGTGGAGCTGAGGCATGATGCGGCCGGCGACGTGTACGAGCTGCACACGTTCACCCGCCGGGAGCGGCAGTTCCGCTACCGGTTCGCACCGGCGCCGCTGGGCCTGGCGGAGTTCCTGGTCTACTGGAAGGACTCCTTCTACCAGAAGTCCATGCGCCACATCTGCCTGACGCGCCTCGATCCGGCCACCCGCGGCCGGATCTACGTGCGCAACGAGTTCATCCGCCACTACACGCCGGCGGGCAAGGAGAACATGAAGCTGACGCTGGAGGAGGCCGCCGCCCGGTATTTCGACATCCCGCCCGAGCTGGTGCGCCGGGCGCGACGTTACCTGCCCTGACGAGGAGTGCGCCGGCGTGACGGCGCTTTGTTTTAACCGAAACGGCGATGGAGAGCAGGGATAATATGATCGGTACTTGCCGGTTCTTGATTGGGAAAAATTGATCTTCGCCCCCGCCGGGCTTGCCCCGGCGGAGGCGAGGACTGTATGCCAGAAAGAGCCTGTCTCATGAAGATGGCCACCGCCGGCCTTGCGCCGGCGGGGCCATGTCAGAGAGAAGTTTATGTTTTTAAATGAGAAATTTGTGAGGAAAGTTATCTGGTAAACATTATCCGATGCACAGAGAGCGTAACATCGCCCCACCGGCACGAGGCCGGTGGTGGCGAACTGGTCGGAACCGTGCTGCTGGCAGTCAGTCACAGCCCCGCCGGCATAAAGCCGGCGGTGGCCGTTCAAGCAGCCCGCGCCTGCCGGATGGCGGTGGTACCCCGGGGTCGACCTGTCCTCCGGAGCTCGTAGAGCTAAGGAGGACGACCCCGGGGCTGTCTGTATCGTGAGCGGAGAAGCGTTGTCCAGACGGCAACGCAAAATTTGGCGGCAGATTCTTTCTTCTGCTACTGACGTGCCACCATGAGACGGAGTGATACGAGGAGATAACCCATGGCTGACCTGCACCCCACCCGGCCCGTCAAGCTGTTTATGGCCGTCCTGCGGCGGCCCGAGGCCGATCCGGCGGAGCTGCACCGGGAGCTGGCGGCGAACTGGGGCCCCTTGGATTACGTCAGCCCAGATTATCCCTTCACCCGCACCGACTATTACGCCGCTGAAATGGGACCGGACCTGGTCCGCTATCTCGTCTCGTTCGGACAGCTGATCGCGCCCCAGACCATCGGCGACATCAAGCTGGCCACCAACGTCCTGGAGGACCGCCGCGCCGCCGCCGGGCAGCGCTCCGTCAACCTGGACCCCGGCTACCTCGATTACCAGAAGGTAGTCCTGGCCTCCCTGAAGTTCGGCGGCCAGAAAATCTGCCTACGGGATGGCGTCTACGCCGACCTGACCCTCTATTACCGCAAGGGATCCTTCACTACCTTCCCCTGGACCTTCCCCGACTTCAAGGAACCCACCTACTGGCCGGCCCTGCGGCGCATCCGTGAGCTGTACAAGGAAAATCTCCGGGCCCTCGACCTCCGCTCCGGCGGCTGAGATGAACCCCGGTCCCCGTCTGTTTTTCCGCCCGGTGAATGGCGGCCAGCCGCCGGGGAGAGGTGCGCCTTCAAGCCCAAGCCGGTCCCGGAAATTGGACCGGCCTGTTTTGCCGGAATTGGTTCTTGAAAAATATTGGCTCGCGATGGATGCTGGGTATGGTCGCCGGAATGCCCGGGCTTCCCATATCCCTGAATGGAAGAAGCCCGGCTCACCCGGCGAGCCATTCCCCGGGGGGCAATGAAGATCAGGGATGCCCGGCGGGAAGAACTGGCGCTCTTTCAAAATTGAACAGGACGCCGAGACGAAACCGTTCATCCACCCGTATACACTGGACAGGCACCTGGATGGGTCTCGAAAGGCGGAAGTCAGGAACAAAATACTGATGTCCGCCGGCCGGATCGTCCGTTTTATGATTCGGAGACTGGAGGATTGCGGCCGCAATGTGGCATCCCGCCGGTTGATGACGAAGAAGATGCCCGGGAAGGTCTGAGATGCAGACGTTTACGGAACCGAAACCGTTTGTGGAACATCCTGATTTCGCGAAGCAGCGGGCTGCCTCCCGGCGCCGGCTGGATTACCGCGACATCGACCCGCCCCTGCGGGACCTGGTGCGGGGCTTTGCCCGGTTCGATCTCTGTTTTACCCTGCAGTGCTGTTACGGGCATTTCGTGCATGATCTCCAGCCGGACAAACACAACACCGATCCGCTGCCGGCGACGGCCGCCCTCTCCGACATCGACTACCGGATGGCCTACATGGCCTTCTGCGTCGAAAACGGTGAGCGCGGAAGGAGCTTCGTCGACGGGCTGGCGAAGCTGCGGGACATCGATCCGGAGTACGTCCAGTTCGGCTCGTCGGACTGGTTCCGGGCGCGCCACCCGAATTTGTTCGTGGTGCAGGTGGAGCCGAAGCGGTTCCAATACGAAGACTCGTGCCGGGTGGATTTCGGGGAAGCGTTGCGGATCGAATGGGTCAGAAACAGATTTTTTCAGGAAATACAAGGACTGCTCTCAATACTGACGGAAGGGGAATGAGGATGCACAGGATCAATTTCGAAGAACTGCCCTGGGAATCCCCCGCGCCCGGGATTCGTCACAAAGTGGTCGCCCGGGGCGGCCGGCGTCTCCGCCTGGTGGAATACTCGACGGACATGCCGCCCCACTGGTGCGAGCGGGGCCACATGGGCCTGATCCTGGACGGCCGGTTCGAGATCCGGTTCGATGATGAGACCGTTGTTTTTGAGAAAGGGGATGGGGTGTTCATCCCGTCCGGGGCCGGCGACCGGCACAACGCCCGGGTCCTGTCCGAAACGGTCACGGCCCTGTTTGTGGAGGATGAAGAAGCCTGATGCGGGTGTGTGCCCGGGGTCGCAGTATTTCTTCACCGCCCCGGCAGACCATACCGGAATGCCGTATTCACAGCACAGCGCCGGCGGTTGTGTATCATACCCGGCGAGCGCACGCGATGGCCCACGACGACTTCAGTCCAGCGCCACGTCGGGCAGGTCCGCCCAGACGCTTTCCTGCACTTTCCTGATCTCCCGCAGGGCCTTTTTCCCCTCGGCCGTCACCTCGTAGATGCACTTGTGCCGGCCGCCCCGCTCGGCGGTGGGTTCGCCCATGCGCTTCGAGGCGTACCGCTTGCGGGTCAGCGTGTTGAGGGCCGTGTAGATAGAGCCGAAGGACCACCTGGTCCCCGTCTCCTCGTACAGCTTTTTGCGGATGGCCACGCCGTAGGCGTCCTCCTTCAGTTTCAGGATGGTGATCAGGACCATCTCTTCGGAACGCGACAACAGTTTCATTATTCGTACCTCAGCGAATCGGCCGGATTGGCCAGGGCGGCCCGGGCCGTCCGGGTGAACACCGTCAGAAAGGCGATGACCAGCGCCGTTGCACCGGCCAGGCCGAAGAGGATCCAGCTCATGTCGATCCGGTAGGCGAAACTCCGCAGCCAGGCATCCATGACAACCCAGGCGACAGGCCAGGCGATGACATTGGCGATGATCACCCATTTGAGGAATTTCCATGACAGCATCCGGACGAGGGTTCCGCTGGACGCGCCCAGCACCTTGCGCACGGCGATTTCCTTGGTGGCCTGTTGCACCGTGAACGAGGCCAGGCCGAACAGTCCCAGGCAGCAGAGGAAGACGGCGAGTATGGCAAAATACTGAAACGCGTTGCCCAGGCTGATCTCGGATTTGTAAAGGTTGTCGTAGCGCTCATCCATGAATTCGTACTCGAACGGGTAGCCGGCCGCGTATTTCCCCCAGACCCGTTCAACGGCCGCCACGGTGCCCGGGATATCTCCCGGGTCCATTTTGATGGACATGATATCGGCCCCCTTGTCGGGCGCGAGGACAAGGACCACTTCGCTTTTGGGGAGATGCATGTTTTCATTGTGAAAATCGCGCACCATGCCGACGATGGTCCCCGTGCGGCCCTGGTTGTGGAACGGCTCCCCCACCGGGTCCGCCCAGCCGATTTTGCGCGCGACCACCTCGTTGATGACGAAGGCCGCCCGCCCCTCGTCCTTCTCCTGCTGGAAGTTTCTTCCCTTGATCACCTCCAGTTCGAACAGGTCGATGAAATCGTAATCCACCCGGGCGTAATGGGACTGGATCTCCTTTACGGCCGAATCCTTCTTGTCGCGGTAGTAAAACGAGTTGTGCCAGTCGATTTCCATGGGAAGGGTGGACGAGATGCAGACGCCCCTGACCCCGGCCAATTGCAGCAACTCCTGTTTCATGATCTGTCGTGCGTCCCGCATGGCCGTGCCCCGGATCGGGATCACCGCGATCCGCTCCTTGGTATAGCCGAGATCCATGTTCCGGATGAAATGGAGCTGGCTGAACGTGACCAGGGTGCCGATAATGAGAAAGATGGAGATGGCAAACTGGACGATGACCAGCACGTTGCGCAGATATCCCTTTTTGATCCGGGCGGAGAAGGCGCTCTTGAGAGTCAGCCCGGGGGCGAATCCGGACATGAAGAAGGCGGGGTAGACACCGGCAGTCAGACCCACTGCCTGCCCGACCAGCAGGAGCGACGCCACCAGGGGAATGTTTTCAGACAGGTCGAGACCTTGCTCTATCTGAATCAGCCGGTTGAAGAACGGCAGAAAAACGTAGGCCAGCGACAGGGCGACGGCCAGGGCCAGCACCGTCAGCAGGAGGGATTCGCCCAGGAACTGGCGGATGAGCTGGAGCCGCTGCGCGCCCATTACCTTGCGCATGCCGATCTCGTGAAAGCGCCGGATGGAGAGAGCGGTGGTCAGGTTTACATAGTTGACGCCGGCGATGAGCAGGATGATGAGGGCCACGGCCGCAAAGATGTACACATAGGTGATGTCGCTGACGCCGCTGAAATGAAACACCAGATCCGTCGACCGCAGGTGCAGGTCCGTCAGCGCTCGGCTGGCGAACTTCCGTTCGGGATCGCGCCACAAGTCGATTTCCACTCCCGTCCGGGATGCCAGAAGTTGGGGATATTTCTCCTCCAGGGCGCGAGGATCATGGCCTTCTTTGAGCCGGAAAAAGGTATGAACCCAGAAGTTTCCCCAGTTGAAATCTTCGGGATTATAGCCCGGACTCTTTTCCAGGGTGCAGAAGGAGGCAAAGATGTCGGCCCGGACGTGCGAACTGGCCGGAATGTCCCGCATCACGCCGGTGACCATGAAATCCGCTTCCTGGAAATCGCTGGTCCAGTGCAGGATCTTGCCCAGGGGTTCTTCCTCGCCGAAGTATTTCCGGGCCATGGTCTCGCTGATCACCACCGAGTTGGGGTCGCGCAGGGCCGTGTCGCTGTCGCCCGCCGCCAGGGGAAAGGTGAACACGTCGAACAGGCACTCATCGGCCCAGACCCACTGGTCTCCGAAAAAAGACCGGTTTTCGTGGCGGACCAGGTTCCGGCTCGGCCGGACCAGGCGGGTGGCCGTCTCGACCTCGGGGAATTCGCTCATGAGCGCCGGGGCGAAGGGGACCGGTGTGACCGCCTGGTCGGCATAGATGACCTTGAAGATCCGTTCGGCGTGCCGGTGCTGACGGTCATGGCCGAGTTCATGGGCCACATAAAGGCCGATGACGAGAAACGCGGCGATCCCGACGGCCAGCCCCAGGACATTGAGGAGGGAATAGGTCCGGTTGCGGGTCAGATTCCGGACGGCGGCGGTCAGATAGCTTTTGAACATGATGGTACTCCCGTGATACGCGTCAGCGATGAATGCAGGGATGGCCCGGATGATCTGACCGGTATACCAGGCGGCGGCGGCAAGACGCCCTTTTTCCCGCAGCGTCTCCCGGTAGCACTCCTCGAAATCCCCCAGTTTTTCGAAGGCGTCTTCCGTCCGCAGGAACCGCCTCAGGAGCCATTCCAGCAGCCGTGGCGGTCTCAATTTTTTGTCCATTTTTCGCCTCGCGATGGTCGGTCCGGCAGATCATCCGCAAATTATTATCAAAAATTGATACTAATCAGTAATACGCTGCCTGTCGGGGAAAGTTACACTATTATTTCGGACGTGGGTTGGCGGCCGAGGCCCAGAGCGGCCACCCCGCTCGCGCGCGAAAAATCGTTCCTGTGGCCTGCGGGTGATGTTGGAACCATCATCGCCATGTTATGATAAGGCCCATGAAAGATTTGCCGGGCTGCTATCGAGTCATCGTGCCGTATATGTCACCCTATCCGGAACCGCTGGTTTTCCGGCAGAGAGACCGGGTGGCCGTGGGCGACGAATTCGCCGACGATCCGGACTGGCCGAACTGGCGCTGGTGCGAGCGGGCGGACGGCCTCACGGCGTGGGTGCCGGAGCAGTTCCTCGTTATCCAGGGGAGTGAAGGCGTATTTACCCGGGATTACAACGCCCTGGAACTGAGCGTGGCCGTCGGTGATGAGCTGGTGATTCATGAAGAGGTGAACGGTTTCGGGATGGCCGAAACGGCCGATGGCCGGCGGGGCTGGGTGCCCATGAAACATCTGGCGGCCTGCCAGGTGTGATGGCCGAACTGCCGGCCCGTGCCGGCGATGGAAGAGGTCACGGATGAGTGGAGGGAGAATGATCCGATTGGCGCGGATACTGTCCGTACTGACAGGTGTTTTGGTGGCGATAGGATCCCCCGCCTTGGGGCAGGCGCGGTACACCGATCCGGTTCCCCCCGGATAAATGCCGATTTTGTGGCGCTGGCCCTCGACTACCTCGAGACCGGCGACCGTGGATTGCTGCAGGCCATCGCCGCCACCCGGGCTGCCCGTCACCTGGCCACCCATGCCGCGCGGGTCTCCCTCGCCGGCGAGAATCCCTCCCCCCGGGATCTGGTGGAGCGGATTCTGACAGCACCGGCCATCGCCGCCGTCCGGCCGGCCGATATCCGGGCGCGGCTGCGCCTGATTGAGAACGATGAAGAGGCCCGTCGCCGTTGCTGGGCGGAAGCCGCCGCGGGCCTGCCGCGAGGCGCCCTTTCCGGCGTCACCCTTTTCCTGACGGTGGGATATGACATCGGGGTGGCCGTCGGCGGCAACGCCAGCCTGAACCTGGCCCATCCCCGCTTCGCGGCCACCTCGGCGGAGCTCTGGTTCTACGCCGTGCACGAGCTGCACCACGCCGGATTTCAGAAGTTCCATGATCTGCCCCGCCTGGCCGATATCCGGACCACCCACCAGCTGGCGGAGTTGATCCGCTACCTGACGACCATGGAGGGCATGGCGGTGTACGCCGCCAAGCACTGGCGCGAGGAGGCCGATGCCCTGGCCGTCGATCCCGATTATGTGGCCTTGCTGGACCCGGTGCGCATGGCTGGCTACGAGGCGGAATTCTTCGCCGCCTACGGGGCGCTGGCCGAGGCACCGCCGCGGCCCCTGGCGCCGGCGGACTGGGACATCCTGGAGCGGATGTCCACCGGCGATCGGTTGTGGTACCGGGTGGGCGCCCGCATGGCGGAGCGGATCGACCGGGAGCGGGGACGGGATGTCCTGCAGGCGTTGGTGGTGCGGGGGCCGGCCGACTTTTTCGACCTTTACGCTGACCTCGCCGGCGAAAAAACTCCGGCTGGTGCAGAGACCAAATAAACCGGGCGGCAGGCGCACCCATCCGCTGGTTATCCCCGCTTTCCCGGAATGAGTGTTCAATCAGCGCGTCTGAGCGACAGCCGCCAGGCCCGAGTGGAATTGGGCCTTGCCCATGATCGATATGTATATCTTGGGGAGAAGACCGTTGGTCTGCAAATGAATGAGGGGGTAGATGGCAGCATGACCGATCATCCTTTTTTCAGGGGGCGCCATAGTGGACGACTGATACTGCTTGTCATCCTTGTCGCCACATTCCTCAGGCTTTATGGGTTGGGGGTAAAGCAGTTATGGGTGGATGAGATCATCCAGGTCATCTCCGCCTCGCCGGATTCCATCTCCGAAATTTTATCGATGGTGAAAGAAAGCAAAGGCGCTGTGCCACTCGATTATCTGATTCAGCATATCATCATCACCATATTCGGCAGGTTCGAATTTACCGTCCGCATTCATGCCGCCATTTTCGGAATCCTGGCGATTCTGGTACTCTATTTTTTGGTGGAATACTTGTTCGACCGGCGGACCGCCCTGGTGTGCTCGTTCCTTTACGCGCTGTATCCACTCCATCACCACTATTCACAGGAAGCCCGGCCCTATTCTTTTTTTGTTCTGTTGACACTGCTGTCCTACTATCTGTTTCTGAAAATGCTTAAGGAAAATAAAAATGTTTACTTCGTTCTGTATATGTTGAGCTTCCTGTTGATGATTTATACATATTATTTTGGTTTTCTGGTGGTGTTCACCCACTGTGTCTATCTGCTGCTGAGCCGCAAATATTCGACTGATGATGGCGAACGTGTCAACGGGCGGATTGATGGAAGGTTCGCCCTGAAATATGCCGCCACGCTGTTGATACCCTTCCTCCTGCTGTTGCCATGGGTGGTGTATTCGTTCGAAAATACACAAGGTCTGACACCGGAACAATTTGGCGCAAGCCTTATTCTTCGGGTCATCAAGGAATTGGGTAACGGCAGTTATCCGCTGGCCGCGGTGCTGATCCTGCTGGCTGTAGCGGGGTATGTGTACCTGAAGAAACAGAGGGAAGCGGCTCATGCCGCCCTGCTGCTGACCTGGCTGCTGGTGCCGGTGCCCATCATCTTCCTGCTGATCTGGGCACGCGACTATTTTTTCGCCATCCGGCAGCTGCTGTTCGTCACCCCCGCGCTGTATATCCTGGTCACCCTGGGAATCTTTTTTATATCGGAACGTCAGCAGGGCAGTTTCAAGCCAACCCGGGTGACAGTGTTCCTGGTGTCGCTGGTGGCCCTGATCTCTTTAACAATCATCATTCTCCATTATCCGGACAAACGTGACGACTTCCGCTCGGCAGCGGCGTTTCTTGAGCGGAATGTTTCCGCGGAGGATGCTATCGTCTGTCCGGAGGTGACAGGAATTCTGTCCTACTATTATGAATCGGTATATGCCAGAGAGAGGAAAATCTCGCAGGTGCTGGATGTGTCGGGCGGAGCGGAAAGCGGGAAATTGTATATCATCTCCACAAGATACATGAAAGAGGAAGATAAACGCCGCATGGACGACCTCCTGCAGGGAATCAGGCCGATTCGTACCGTAGAATTCAGGGGAATCACCATTTATGTGATATCCCCGTCATGATCTCTGTCGTCGCCATTCTGGTGTGTATATGAGAAAAATACTCTGAAAGGTGAAGGAGCATTTGACACCACGGGCCGACTCATCCAGAATGATTTCAGTGAATGCCCGATGTAGTTTCGCCAGACCGCGTTCCGGCCGCGGACAGGAGACGTCGCCATGGAGCCAGACTCCCTGTGCGAATTTTTACTTCCCGCAGGTTATCATCGTTTCCACAAGGACCAGCTGTTCAACTTTCAACTGAACCGGCCCTACTCCCTGGGGTACGCCCGGCGTGAGGACCTGGTGGAGGCCGGCCGGAGGATCAGCTCCTTCGCGGATTGGAAGGCGGAGATGACGCGGCAGGCGGAGACGGCCCTGGCCGAAGACCGGGTGATGAACGCGGCCTTTCATTACCGGGCGGCCGAGTTCTACACCTTCCCCGACGATCCGGACAAGGTGCGGCTCTACGACCTGTTCGCTGGGCTGTTCTACCGTGTCTTCGCCGGCTGCGCCATGGAAAGGACCGCTGTTCCCTATGACGACGCATCGCTGCCGGCCATCACCGTTCTGCCGGCCGGCCGTCCCCGGGGCGCCATCGTCCTGCACGGCGGCTACGACTCGTTCATCGAGGAATTCTTTTCACTCATGACCTTTTTCGCGGCTCAGGGATACCTTGTGGTCGGCTTCGACGGGCCGGGGCAGGGCGCCGCCCGGCGCCAGGGCGGCCTGTTGCTCGACTATCGCTGGGAACGGCCGGTGGGCGCGGTCCTCGATCATTTCGGCCTGGATGACGTCACCCTCATCGGTCTGTCCATGGGCGGCTGGTTCGCCCTGCGGGCGGCGGCCTTCGAACCGCGCGTGCGGCGCGTCATCGTTTCGGGCCACGCCTTCGACTACCGCCGGGTGGCGCCGGCTCCCGCCGCCTGGCTCATGATGTTTTTCCGGAACCGCCTGCCGGCGTTCACCAACCGCCTGTCGCGCCGGAAGATCCGGCAGGGCGGCCTGGAGGCCTGGAGCATCAGCCATCTGATGTACATCACGGGCGCGGCGGAGCCGGTGGACGCCATCGATTTCGCCTTCGGGCTGAACGAGGCCAATCTCCACTCCGAACAGGTCACCCAGGATGTGCTGGTCATGGCTTCGCGGAACGACCATTTCATCCCCTTCCGCCTTCATGAGCAGCAGGTGCGGCGCCTGACCGCCGCCCGGTCCGTCACAGAGCGGGTGTTCACCCGGGACGAGCACGCCCACAATCACTGCCAGATGGGTAACCTGGGGCTGGCCCTGCGGGTCATGGCGGAATGGATCGACGCGCGGACCACCGGCGGTACGCATGCGGGATGACCGGATGTCTCCGTTGCCGGGCAGCCGTCAAGCCGCTCAACGGGTGCGTCCCCCTCATTCGCATTCCTAACCGTATCTTCAGAAATTTTCCTGTGCAAATCGGAACGCTGCCTTCGTATAGTATGAATGACGAGAAGAGAATAGGAAACGGTGGATTCATCGACATGACCCTCCGGTGGATGAGTCTGACGCGTTCCGATCATTCGGGTAACGTCCGGAGTACAAATGGCTGGTTTGTTTCCCGCGGACATGGTGGCACCGGTGCCCATACGCTATGCCCTGCGATTCAAAAGATCTAGAGCCGAAGGAGGACCTCCATGCGAAAAATCGGTGGGCTGATTATTGTCCTGCTGTGCCTGGTGTCATCCGTCTGCCCAAGCGAACCCCCGGACAACCTCCGGGTTACCGTTCAGGGGCGTACGTATCCCCTCTATCCGGATAAGTTGGTGGATGTAGCGGGTCTTCCCTCGCCCTGTACGGCCGACGATGGCCGGGTCATCATTATCGGTCACGTCACGGATGGTGGGTACTGGCTCATTCCCGTAACGGTGGAAAACGGGGTGCCCCTCGATTACAAAAAACAGCTTTACGGCAAAGGCCGCCAACTCACCGTGGACGCTGCCGATTTCCCCACCCTGGCCCGGACCGGGCGGCACGATCCCGTGGAACTGGCGCAAACGCGCACCATCACCGGCCGGCCGGTGGCGGAGATTACCAGACTCGGCCGGCCCATGCAGTCTTCCCGGATCGGTTTCATGGGCAGTGATGAAGATATCATCGCCGTGCTGCAAGGCGACAACCGGTTGGTCGGGCGGCTCGGACTGACCCATCCCGACCTGGCCCGGCCGCTGTTTCACGTGTGGAACATCGTCCTGGCGGGGATCGCTCAGGGGATATGGACCTTCGAGGCCATGTCCCTGGACTGCATCCTGTACAACGGACGTAAAGTTTACGTGCGGTGGCAGGGCGGCCGCGGCTGGCAGGAGTCCATCTTCAATGACGAGAGCCTGGGGCAGTATCACCTCGAGATGTGGCGGGAGCTGGACCCGGCCGAGCGGAACTTCCTGAACGACCGCTACAACCATCTGTCCGCCCCGCAGATGTCGGAACTACTCAAAAAGCTGTCGCACATCCACACCGGTGAGATGGTGCCCTACTATATCACGCGCTACGGGTTCTACGAGGGGCACACGGACTTCCGGGCCGATCCCCTGGCCATCGTCCTTGTCTTCGGTCTGAGAAGCCTCGAAGAGTTGGAACAGGTTTTTTCGGTTGAGCTTTATGAGGTGCTGACCGGCCATCACACCCGCCGGTCCATGGGTGGCCAACCGCCAGCTGATGAGTGAACCTGGCGTCGGAAAACGGCAGGAGCGTTCTGCTTCCCGCCGGAAAGGATGATGAAAATGAACGTAAAAGTCTTTTACATCTTGTGTTTGTTTCCCTTCTTCTGGCTCCTCGGCGGGAGTGCGCTGCCGGCCGAAGATGACGAATCCGGTTATGTTTCGTTCGGCGAGACCCGCTACCCGCTGTATCCCCGGACACTGGACCAGCGGCCGGATATCCCCTCACCGCTTACCGGTACCGATAGCCAGGAGTTCCTGCTGATCGGCCTCAAGGACGGCACCTGGGCCCTGATCCCCGTCACCATGGAGAACGGGAAACCTCTCCTGTACAGCTACCGGGTGCCGAGTGTCATGGGCAAGGACCAGCAACTCCGGGTGGATGAGGGAGATTTCCCGACCCTGGCCCGTACCGGCCTGCACGCCGAGGCGGAACTGGACGGCCGGGAGCGCATCACCGGATTCCCGGTGTCGGTCATCACGTATATCGGCCGCCCCGACCGGTTTTCGTACGCCGGTTTCATGGCCGCCGATGAAGACATAATCTCGGTGCTGAAAGGCGACAACCGGCTGGTGGCCCGACTGGGGCTGACCCACCCCGACCTGGCCCGGCCGCTGTTCCATGTCTGGAACATCATCCTCCACGAGTACGCGCTGGGACGGTGGGGCCGTTTTTTGAGCCATATCCCCTATTGCATATACAACGGAAACCGGGTCGGTCTTCACGCCGAGGCCATGAAGGGCTGGCAGGTTTCCATCTTTCAGGATGAAATCCGGGGGCGTCACGATATCTCGGTGGAGCGGGAGTTGACGGGCGAGGAGAAAGCGTTCCTCCGGAAACAGTATGCCCATCTGTCCGCCGCGCAGGTGGCGGAGCTGGAGAGGAAACTGTCCCGGATCGGTTTCAGCGAGATGCTGCCCTACTACATCATGCGCTACGGGTTCTACGAGGGCCACACCGACTACCGCGCCGATCCTCTGGCCATCGCCTTCGTCTTCGGCCTGAAAAATCTGGCTGAGCTGGAGGCCGCCTTCCCGGGGAAACTGTACGAAACCCTCACGACGCATCACACGGCGCAATGACGTCATTTAACTTTCGAATAGTTTTGAAGAAAGCTCTGAGGTCCAGTTAGGTTTTGGTATGGACGATATCTATCGGTTACTCATTGGGCACGAGGAACCTGACCTCTTTTGGTTCCAACCTCTTCTTTAGCCCGCCGCCCTGGAACCGCCGGGCCCCGCCCGGCCCAGCCCTGTTAGGGGCGTTATAACCCGTTGATCACGCATCCCTTATAACATGATGGGTGCCGGTCGTTGGTCACCATTTCTGGCCGGCCTTTCAGGCCTCGAATCTCTTTGGAGGCGCTCTGTCCGGGGGCTCGCTGCGCTCACCCCCGGCTACCCTCGCGGCGGCCCGGCGGGCCTCCTCCATCCCCTTGACATGTTTTCCGGGGGCTCGCTGCGCTCACCCCCGGCTACCAGACGGCTCGGCCCTCCGGGCCTTACGCTATGAGCCGTCGAGAAATATCCGATAACCCTTGTCCGCATTTTTCCTGCTTCCACTCGCCGACTTTTTACGCAACGCTTCCATGGTCAGGTGAATCTATGGCGGTATAGGATCGCACCTTATCAACGAAATGGAGAAAACAATGAGCAATCCGGACAAGGCATTGCAGACGCAGATCAAAAATATTGAGATGAAAACGGGCCATACTTTAGCGGAACTGACCCGCCTGATCCAGGACAGTCCGCTCGAAAAACACGGTCAGTTGCGGGACATGATCCGCGAGACCTTCGGTCTGGGCTACGGCGACGCCAACACCCTGGTTACTCTGGCCAGACAGGCCGGCGCGCCACAGGAATCGGTGATGGCCGGCGAGACCCCCGACGCGGCGTTGCAGGCCATCTACACCGGCGGCAAGGCCGGGTTGCGCCCCCTGCACGACGCCGTCATGGACCGCGTCGAGACCCTGGGTGGTTTCGAGATCGCCCCCAAGAAGCAGTACGTCAGCCTGCGCCGCAAGAATCAGTTCGCCACGGTGGGACCGGGTACAAAAGGCCGCCTGGAAGTGGGTCTGAACATGAAAGGCGTGGCCGGCACCGACCGCCTGGAGGCCTTGCCGCCTGGAAAGATGTGCCAGTACCGGGTTTTTCTGACGGATCCGGGCGAGGTGGATGACGAGCTGCTGGGCTGGATCCGGACCGCCTACGAGAGCGCCGGCTAGAACGCCGCCAACCGCTGCCGACCACTGCATCGGCACGAAATGACCCTCGTCGCAAGTTCTCCCGTCCTTTGGCCATTGTGCGGACGGCACCTGATCCCTTACAATATCCGTAAACAACTTCCTTCGGGAAGACTGACGTGCATGCGGAATGTGCGATACGAATTGCCGGCCCGGCGATACCTTCCCGGCCGGGGATCTGGCGGAAAGAGGTAATCATGAAAGGATCCGGCAAGCCGATCCTGCTTATTGTCCTTTCCTTGGTATTGGGAAATCCGGTGCCCGTCGAAGCCGGGGAAAACCCCTCGGCACACCGTCAGGAAAAACGGTTCGGGACAGTGATCCAACGCTCCGTCGCCCTGCGCTACCTCCTCTACCTGCCGGCCGGATATAACGCAGCGTCCCAGCGGTGGCCGCTGATCCTCTATCTGCACGGCGGGCGGGGCCGGGGCGACGACCTGGCGAAAGTGGGTTGGTACCCCGTGCCGCGCATGCTGGATGAAGGCAAACATGATATTCCGTTCATCGTGGTCGTGCCCCAATGCCCGGCCGGCGAAACGTGGACCGACACCGACGCCCTGGCGGCACTAGTGGATGAGGTTGTGGCGACACATGCCGTGGATCCGGCCCGGGTCTACCTGATCGGCTACAGCATGGGCGGTCACGGGGCGTGGTATCTTGCCTACAAGCATCCCGAGCGGTTTGCCGCCGTGGCACCCATGTCCGGCCCGGCCAACCCGTGGTGGGCCGGCCGGCTCAAGGACATTCCCTTTTGGGTGTTCCATGGCGCCGGCGATGATACCATTCCACCACGTGAGTCCGAGGAAATGGTTCAGGCCCTGCGCGAGGCCGGCGGGAATGTCCGTTTCACCCTCCACCCGACGCGCCGGCATTCCCCGCCCAGCGAGCCTGAACACCTGGAACTGTTCCAGTGGCTCCTCCAGCAGCGCAAGGTGATGCCGCAGCAGTAAACCACCGGTTTTACATGGTTTCCGGTGAGCGGACCCTCAACTGATCGACAGTCTATACCGATTGCGCAGGCGCATGAAAAAAGCCGGCTCGTCTCAGAATCATTCCATCCATCGGCCGCGGCGAGATATGCGTGGCCTGCCGCCCGGTATCTGGGCGCTGGGCCTCGTCTCCATGTTCATGGACATATCTTCGGAACTGATCCACAGCCTGTTGCCGGTGTTTATGGCGGCGGTCCTGGGCGCGTCCATGACCACCATCGGGATCATCGAGGGAGTGGGCGAGGCGGCCGCCGCCTGTGCCAAGGTGTTTTCGGGCGCCGTCAGCGACTTCTTCCGAAAAAGGAAACTGCTGGTGGGCCTGGGCTACGGACTGGCGGCCCTCACCAAGCCCCTGTTTCCCCTGGCCGACAGTATCCACTGGGTGTTCGCCGGGCGGTTCATCGACCGGATCGGCAAGGGGATCCGTGGCGCACCGCGCGACGCCCTGGTGGCCGATCTGGCTCCGCCCGAGCGGCGGGGGGCGGCCTTCGGACTCCGCCAGTCGCTGGATTCGACGGGAGCGTTCGTCGGCCCTCTCCTCGCCCTGGCTTTCATGGCCTGGCTGGCAAATGACATCCGGCTGGTGCTGTGGGTGGCCGTCGTCCCGGCCTTCATCGCTGTGCTGGTGCTGATCTTTGCCGTGCATGAGCCCCGACGGAGTGAACCCAACGACTCTTCGCCGAAGCGGCTGACCCTGCGCGACGCCCGGCGGTTGCCCGCGCCTTACTGGCTCATCGTGCTACTGGGCGGGGTGTTTACCCTGGCCCGTTTCAGCGAGGCGTTCCTGGTGCTCCGCGCCAGTGATGTTGGATTGGATCTCGGCTGGGTGCCGCTCGTTCTCATCGTCATGAACGTGGTCTATACGGCCAGCGCCTTCCCGGCGGGCCTGGCCGCCGACCGCTTGCGGTCGCGGAGGATGCTTCTGGCGGGGCTGATCCAGCTCATCGCCGCCGACCTGTTGCTGGCCGTGGCCGCGTCGCCCATTACGGCGTTCGCCGGCATCGCCTGCTGGGGGCTGCACCTGGGTTTCACCCAGGGGCTGTTTGCCAAGCTGGTGGCCGACGTCGCCCCGGTGGAGCTGCGTGGCACCGCCTTCGGTATCTTCAACCTGGTGAACGGCGGTGCCCTGCTTATGGCCAGCGTCATTGCCGGGGGGCTGTGGGGGGCCTTCGGCGCGCCGGTTACCTTTCTGGTCGGGGCGTCGTTCGCGGCGCTGGCGGCCGGCGGTCTGTCTGTCTTCGGGCGGATGGCTTGAGTCGCGATGCATATCAGGAACGGGAGGACGCCGTCCGATCATCCTGGACGGAAAAGGTGCCGGTCCTGCCGCCGGAAGCCCGGGATGTTCGTCAGGTGCCGGCGCCGGATGGCGGCGGAGTCCAGATCCCGACAGCCCGGTTTTACTCATCATGATCATCCGGGCGCCGATGCCACCGATATCCAGATGTGGTTTTTGCGCAAAAATAACGGGTAATGTCTCAGGAACGTATGCGAGTGCCCGTTCGTCGGGGGAAAGATTACGCGGGCTTGATCGTTGTCCGAACCGCAGCCAATCATCCCGTCAGGGCCGGCTGACGGCCCGGACTAACTCTCCTGCGCTTCGGCGAATTTCTGCTCCATCTCCTGCAGGTCCAGGTTCTTGAGCAGCAGATCCGTACCGCGGAACATGTTGGCGAGCACGGTGTCCACACTCTGCTTGATCGCGGGCGGCAGGAACCCCTGGGCCCGTTTTTTGAGGGCGATGTACTCCTCCAGGCGACCCATGTTCACCCCGATCTCCTCCATGCGGGCCGGATCGATGAATTCGATGGCCCATTCCAGGATGCAGCCGGTGAGGTAGGCGTCATCCAGGTGTCCGAAGAAGCCGAAACTCTCCTCAGGCAGAAAATCCTGAGGGTCCAGCAGGTAGGATACAAGAAATCCGAAGGAGTAATTGAGTTGGGGCGGCGAAAGCTGGCGTCGGATCATGGTGTTCATGTCGTGGATAATGTCCGGCATGCCGACGATGAAATCCCGCACGGCGGCGATAGCCGACTTGTCGAGGAATTCAGGCTTTTCCGCGCCCAGGAACTGCGCCAGCAGGTCTTTCTCGGCTTCGTAGTCGCGAATCAGCTTTTCCTTGTATGTTCTGAGCATACGTTTTCTCCTGTGTGAAGCGTTGGAAATATTATACGGGATTTGACCCACGGATGAAAATTAAAAAGCGGATTGTGTGATTCGCCGGCAAAATCGGGCCAAGGCGCGGCCGCGATGACTGACGGCGGCTTTTTCTTGGGGGGTCAATTCGGCGAAGGTCTTTTGCAACTCCGGCACCAAAAAGACCGGGTCATAACCGAATCCCCCCGTCCCGCGGGGCGCGGCGATGATTACCCCCCGGCATTCGCCGCTCACGGCAATCCATTCCCGGCCGTACCGGACGAACGAGACGGCGCATACAAAACGGGCCGGGTGGGGCCCTGAACCGTGGCGGGACAACTCGCGCAACAGCTTTTCAATGCGCCGGGCGTCGGTGGCGCCTTCACCGGCGTACCGCGCGGAGTGAACGCCGGGTGCGCCGTCCAGGGCGTCCACCATCAGGCCGGAGTCGTCAGCGAGGGTCGGCAGGCTGGTGAGCTGATGGTAATGGAGCGCCTTCTGCCGTGCATTGGCGGCGAAGGACAGCTGGTCCTCGGCGCAGGGGGGGAGGCCGGGGACCGAGGCCAGATCCGTTACCCGCCAGGGCAGGTCGGCCAGCAGACGGGCGATTTCCCGGGCTTTTCCCGGATTGGCGGTGGCGACGAGCAAGGTATCCATCATGTCGGTCGGCTGATGGGCCGGTACGGCTGGCCCTCACTCCAGATGGGGAAACAGCCGCTGCAAGTTGACCCGGCCGTCCAGCGCCTGCTTCTGTTGGTCGATGATCTCCTGGATGCCCAGTTTGGCGATTTCCAGCATCTCGAAGAACTGTTCATCGGTAAAGGGATAGGCTTCAGCGGTGCCCTGAATCTCCACCAGGCGACCGTCGCCGCTGCAGACCAGGTTCAGGTCCACTTCCGCCCGCGAGTCCTCGTAATAGTCCAGGTCCAGCAGGATGCGGTTGTCGACGATGCCCACGCTGACGCCGGCCAGAAAATCGAGCAGGGGATTGGTCTCCAGAATCCCCTTCTGCATCAATTTGTCGACGGCCAGGACCATCGCCACGAAGGCGCCGGAGACGGCGGCGGTGCGGGTGCCGCCGTCGGCCTGCAGCACGTCGCAGTCGGCGATGAGGGTTCGCTCGCCGAGGATGTCCAGGTTGGCCACCGCCCGCAGCGATCGGCCAATGAGGCGCTGAATTTCCTGGGTGCGGCCGGAGAGTTTGCCGCGAGCCGCTTCCCGGGCGGAACGGGCGGATGTGGAGCGAGGCAGCATGCCGTATTCGGCGGTGATCCAGCCCGTGCCCGAACCCTTCAGGAAAGGGGGCACTTTTTCGTCCAGGGAAACGGTGCACAGCACGCGGGTATTACCACAACAGATCAGGCAGGAGCCTTCGGCGTGTATGTTATAGTCCGTCTGGATAAGGATGGGGCGTACAGCATATCCGTCACGGCCGTCATGACGCATGGCCACCTCCTGTCAATCGATTTTGGGCAGCAGGGTCAGGTCCACGTGGTGCAGGTTTTCCAGCTTGTGTGACAGAAAGATTTCGGCGACTTTTTGGAACTTGGCGGTGGAATCGGTCACGTAGAACTCGTCCGGCTCGGGCGCGGCGGTATTGCGGCGTTCCAGGTTCAGGGCGGTCAGAATGCTGCCGATTTCGAGGGCCACAGCCTCGGCCGAGTCCACCAGGTTCACCCCGGCACCCAGCACGGCCGAGATCACGGCTTTCAACATGGGATAATGGGTGCAGCCCAGGATCAGCGTGTCCACCTCGCGCGCGGACATCTCCGCCAGGTAAATCTGCGCCACCTCGCGGGTCACCGGATGGTCCAGCCAGCCTTCCTCCACCAGCGGCACGAAGAGCGGGCAGGGGAGGGCGTGTACGACGATGTCCACGTCGATGTCACGGAGCTGATTCTGGTAGCATTGACTCTGGATGGTGGATTCCGTGGCGATGACACCGATCCGCTTGCGGCGCGACAGGGCCACCGCCCGCCGGACTCCGGCCGGGATCACGCCCAGCACCGGCATGTCGAAATGGTCCACCAGCGTCTCCATGGCGTAGGAAGAGGCCGTATTGCAGGCCACTACCAGCATCTTCACCCCCAGGGAAACCAGGAACTGGGAATTCTGCAGCGAATACGCGGCTACCGTTTCGGCGGATTTGGTGCCGTAGGGCACCCGGGCGGTATCGCCCAGATAGATGAACCGTTCCCGGGGCAGGGTCCGGCGCAGGGCCTGATAGACGGTGAGTCCGCCCACTCCCGAGTCAAAAATGGCGATCGGTTTGTCCTGCTTCATTGCAGGTTCTCCTCCTGGATGATGCGTCCCGGTCCTCTCCAGCCCACCAGGTACCGGGGAGAGTGATAGAGGTTGCGGGACAGGTGGAGGTGTCCGGCCAGGGTGCTTCGTTCCTCGCCCTCGACCAGAATGCGCACCCGTTCGACGCCGGGAACATTGTCGACGATGGTATTGACTATCGAATAAATGGTCGCCAGTTCCTCCAACACGCCGCCGGGATGGCGGGTGTGAATTTCACGGGAAAAGTCGATGACAGCCAAGTTGTCCACCAGGAAAACCTGGCGAACGGCTACGCCCGGCGGGATGCTGGCGAAGTTGCCGCTGCGGGGGCCGCCCAACAGGGCTTCCAGAATCTTGATGACAAAGACTCGCTTGTCCGGACTGGTGGTGATCTGTCGCGCCTCCGGCCGCAGCAGGCCGACGGTGCCAGCCGCCGGGCCCGGATTGCGGAAGTACAGCTTGACGGAAACTTCGCTGGTGGCGGCTTCCTCGTCGGCGGTGATCAGTTCTTCCGTCTGGATGGTCTCCGCCTTTTCCTCTTCGCGGATTTCCGCCTGCTTGCGCTTTTCGCAACTGTACAGCAGCAGGATGCCCGTCACCAGAAGCGCCAGGGTTAGAATTAGGAAGATGATGATGACGCGCTGGTTCATGGCTGTCTCCCGGAGGCCGAATACTGGTGGGTGGTCAGGAAATCCATGATGCTGTCACGGACAGCCTCGGCGAAGCGGCGCCGGTAAAAGGGATCCATGATCTGCCGTTCGTCCTCGCTATTGGTCAGGAAGCAGCATTCGATGAGGACGGCCGGGCAAGCCACCTTGCTGAGCAACTCCAGCTGCTCACCCACGGGGCTGCCGCTGTACTTGCCGTGCATTCTGTTGAGGGCATTCTGCAGGCGGGTGGCCAGATCGCGACTGGCCGGCGCCGCGGGCAGCTGGGCCAGGTCCCAGGGCACCAGGCGCACGTCCTGGTGGCTGCCCGTGCTTCTCAGTTCGTGAAAAGATGACAACTGGGACTCTTCGGGTTGGAAAAAGTAGACGATGAATCCACGGTCCACACGCCGGTTGGAAAAGGCGCAATGAACGCTGATAAACAGGTCCGCTGAGAGGTTATTGGCCTGGATGGCCCGTTCCCGGAGAGATAACTCGCGGTCGTTCTCCCGGGTCAGCAGAACGTCCAGGGCGGGATCGGCGCTGAGGATGTGCTGGAAATCCCGGGCGACGAGGAGATTGATGTCTTTTTCAAAGCTGCCTTGGCCGGCCCGGATACCATAATCGTCACCGCCATGGCCGGGATCCATCACTACGATCCAGGGATAGCGCTGGCCCATGAGAAGGGAAGCGCTCAGCCATAACAGCAAAAGAAACAAGGAGTACCGGTACGCACCGGCACCGCGGCGTCGATGACGGGCAACGATTTCGGGCCTGTCCGGGAACATAATCGCCTCCGCCGGGGAGATAAAGGCAGATTATACGGGATGTTCCGAACGCTGTCAATCCGGGGACGATTGCCGGCTCTGATTTTGCCATACGCGCAAGCGGGCTGCAGCTGCGGTGGCCGTCAATCGCCGGGCCGGCCGCTCACCGACGGCATTGGGGCTGTCCAGGCGTAAAAGCTGAGGACGGCGTCGCCGTGCCGGACCTGCCGCACGCGCACCAGCTCTCCGACGCGGGACGGCAGCGGTGTTTTCTTGAAATGATCGGCGGCCAGCAGCCCCCCCTGGGCCAGCAGCCGTTGGCGGGCGACCAGTTCCAGGGTCGACTCGTAGAGATTTTCGAAATAGGGCGGATCGAAATAAATCAGGTCAACGTTTTCATGATGGGCGGCCAACCGGGGCAATTCCCGGAACAGATCACCGGCCACAATCCGGTAGCCGGACGTCAGCCCGCATTTGGCCAGGTTGCGGCGCAGCACGGCCAGGGCCGGCCGGCTCTTTTCCACAAATATCGCTTCGGCGGCGCCGCGGCTCAGGGCTTCGATCCCCATGGACCCCGCGCCGGCGCACAAGTCCAGAAAGCGGGCGCCGGCAATTTCCTCACCGACGATGTTGAAATAGCTTTCCTTGAGGCGGGCGATGGTCGGACGGACCGCCAGCCCGGGCACAGTCAGCAGTTGCCGGCCTTTGAGTCGTCCACCGATGATGCGCATGATGCCTCGCCTGACCAAGAGAAGCGACGTCAGTTTTCCTTGATATCCGTTACCTTGATCTTTTCTTCCATGAAATCCGGCGGCGGGTCGTCGTGAGGCTCTTCCTGAAAATCCTTGAGTTTTTCAAACCAGCTGTTGACATCCGGATAGAACGGGCTGGGACGGTAGCCCCATTCCTCAAAGCGGATTTTGAAAAAACCCTTGTGGCGGATCACCCGGGAATCCCCTTCGGCGAACACCTGGTAAGGTACGGTGACATCGTTGGGCAAGGTCCGATAGGTGATATCCGCCTCGAAATCCTCCAGGTCCTTCATCTTTTTGTCCAGTTCTTCGAAATTGTGCAGACGGCTCACCTGCAGGCGACGCGGACGACCGGTGGCCGGATCGAGGTAAAAGATCCCTTCGATGAGCGGTTCTTTCAGCCCCCGTTTGGGATCCAGACGGAGGATCCGCACCTCCTGCTCCTGGATCATGGTGGTGCCCAGGTCGGTGATCTGATAATACTGGATCTTCTCCGGGTACAGGGGGAAAAAAATCAGTTCGAGAAAGGCCGGCGCACCCCAGACCACCCGGCTGGAATCCTTGACCTGCTTGGGTTCCAGATCATTGTTGGTATCGGAGATCAGGCGGGCTCTGACCTCGCCCTTGTCGTCGGCGCTGACTTCGGCCACCGACAACCGGCGGACGAAACGGTCCCTGTAGGAGCCGTCCTCTTCCAGATCCTTGTATCGTTCGACGTAAATCCGCTGGAAATAGGAACAACGGTCGCGGAACCAGCTGCCGCGATGCAGGTGCATGGAAAGTTGATGGACGATGTCTGCCAACGGCATGGCGGTGCCCGGTGCGGGCATCATCAGCCAATCGACACTGAAGACCAAGAGAATGGCGGCGAGGGCCATCCCGCAACGTTTTCTGATCATGAACAAAAACTCCTGCCGATATAAAGATTTACTTCAGACAATCCGACGTCGCCAGGCACTGCGGCCGGCCGGGAGAACTTTTCCCGATCAAGGAGGCGCTCCCAAATTGTCCATTATAGGCAATGAACGCCGGTTTGAAAAGGGGCAGCGTGAGATAGTTGGATTGCCGGTGTCTGAACGGCCAGGTATCTGCTTCGTCGGATGCGGATCGAGTTTGTCGGGAAGCGCGACAAGTTTCGGTGAAATCCGGTTGACCTCCGCCCACAGAATCCATAAAATAAATTTATCGGAGGTCCTATGAAACAAACACCCAATTCCCGACTGTGGACCAGTGTCGTCTTTTTCGGCTCACTGTGGGGACTGGCCGAGGCCACCTTGGGCTACGTGTTCCACCATGCCATGGTGCCCGGCCTGGCCGGATTGTTCATGTTTCCTGTCGCTTTCTTTTTCATGCGCTGGGCCTACCAGCACACGGGCAGGCTCGCCGTCATCCTGGCCATGGCACCGGTGGCGGCCGGCATCAAACTGATTGATCTGTTTCTGCCGACATACTCCGTATTCACCACCATCAATCCGGTGCTGGTCATCCTGCTGGAAGCCGTGGCGGTGTATACCGTTTTCCCCGCCTTGCTTCGGCATTCCGGTTGGGCGCGCCGCTTCCCCCTGATCCTCGTGGCGACGGTGGCCTGGAAAACGGTTTTTCTAGGTGTGCTGGTACTGACCTCCCTCCAGTGGACGTTTCACAGCATCCTGGTAACCGGTCCCCTGGTCATCCTCCGTTTTGCCGTTCTGGACAGCCTGGCGAACGCCGTTCTCATCACCCTTCTGTTGCCGAAGGTCGCCCAGTCCCGGTCCGACTGGCTGGTACGGTACGCCTTGCGTCCGTTGCCCGCTTTGTGCCTGTTGCTAACGGCCATCGGCGCGGAAATTCTGTTGTAGCCACGGCGGGAAACGACTTCCATCCATGATCCATCTGGTTACCGGTTCCATCGATTCGGGTAAGACCACCTGCCTGCGGTCCATTTTTCTGATATTGCAGCAAGGCGATGGTTTTCTCTCTCCCAAGGTGATGGCGGGCGAGACGGTCGTCGGTTACGATCTGGAGCGGTTACGCGACGGTGCGCGGTGCCCCTTCATCCGCCGCCGGCCGGCCCTGCCGCCCGGCTGGGATGAAGTGTGGCGGCGGGGGCCGTTCAGCTTTTCCCGGGCGGGGCAGCAGTTCGCCGAGTCCATCATCACCGAATTGCTGCGACGCCGCGTCGAGCCGGTGTTCGTGGACGAAATCGGGCCGCTCGAACTGGAGGGGAAAGGCTTCTGCCCGCTGGTCAGGCAGCTTGTGGAAAGCGGACTGACGGCCTACATGGCTGTCCGGAGCGAATGCCTGGCCGACGTCATCACTTTCTTCGCCATCGGCGAGCACCGCCTGATCCCGGTGCCGCCGGCGCGCGGCTAGATTTTCATGATCTCCGTACCGGCCGCCACCCGGCACTCGTATATGCCGGGCTCCCGGCCGAATCGCGACGTGTAGCGCTGCACCATGGCCGTGCGAAAGTCATCCCCCGCGGCCGCCTCCACCAGGTGGATGGTGCAGCCGCCGAAGCCGCCGCCCATCATGCGGCTGCCCCACACGCCCGACAATCCCTGGGCCGCTTCGGCCAGAACATTCAGTTCGGGACAGCTGACGTCGTAGTCGTCCCGCAGGCCGGCGTGGGACGCGGCCAGCAGGCTGCGCACCGTGGGCCAGTCCCCGGCGCGCAGGGCGGCGACGGTCTGGTGCACGCGCGCGTTTTCGCTGATGACGAAATGGCAGCGGCGGCGGACTACGGGATCCAGATCGCCGGCCGCCTCCGTCAGCATGGCCGGGGTGACATCCCGCAGACTGCTTACCCCGGGGAAACGGCGATGAATGGCGACTACGCCGGCTTCGCATTGGCGACGGCGTTGGTTGTATTCGGACGCGGCCAGTTCCCGCCTGACGCGGGTGTCGCACAGCACGATGCGGAGATCGGGCCGGGTGAGGGGCGCCGCTTCCCAGGCCAGGGTGCGGCAGTCCAGCAGCAGGGCAGTGTCGGCTTGGCCGTGCAGATTGATGAACGGGTCCATGATACCGCAGTTGACGCCCACAAACTCGTTTTCGGCACGTTGGGCCAGCCGGGCCAATTCCGGGCGGTCAAGCCCCAGACCGAACAGGTGATTCAGGGCGAAGGCCAGGCCGGCGCACAGCGCCGCCGAGGAGGACATCCCCGCGCCGATGGGGATGGTGCTGCCGAAGCCGCAGTCGAAACCACTGACGGGCAGGCCGCGGTGCCGCAATTCGACCACCACCCCGGCCAAGTAGTCGGGCCAGCGTCGGGGGTCGCGGGGCGGGTCGTGCACGGGGAAGTCGGCGGACTCGCCGAGATCCACCGCCCGGATCCGACACCGGTCATCGGCGCGGGGACTCACGGCCAGGACCATGGCCCGGTCCACGGCGGCGGGCAGGACGAAGCCCTCGTTGTAATCGGTGTGTTCGCCGATCAGGTTGACCCGGCCCGGCGAACGGACCAGGACGGCGGCCTCGCCGCCGAAATAATTCCGGAAAATCTGCCGAACTTCCTGCGCCTTGGCGTTGAAATCAGCTTCCGTCATGGCTTGTTCTCCGGCGGTGCCGTCCGTCAGGACCGCACCGGCTGGCGATTGAACCACAGATAGACCAGGCCGCACACCACCATGAAGGCGCCCCACCAGACCGAAGGGTGCAGGTGCTGGAAGATGTTGCGGCCGTCAGCGGCGGGCTCGGGCGGGACCAGCAGGTTCCAAAGGCCGGTCAGCAGAATGATTCCGCCCATGACCGTCAGGATGATGCCGACAAAATACCAAATGGAGCGCATGGCTGCTTGCGGTTCGGACATGAGCGCCTCCTACCAGAAGATGAGGTTCAGGGCGACGAACAGTACCAACGAGATGACGGCATAGAACTCCGGCCGGCGCGGCCAGGGAACGCCACGGATCACGCCGGTGTCCGTCAGTCCCTTTACCAGCCCGACGAGTTCCTCACGCGGTTTCTTGCGGGTGAACAGGCTGATGAGGATGGTCAGGGCGAAGGTGATGAGCCAGGCCCACCAGGCCCGCCAGAAATTGGCCCCCATATCGCTGGTGACGTCTGACAAGGTGATGGCCGTGGCGTCAATCCAGTCGAATTTCACGGCCAGGAACATGGTGACGGACGAGACCATACCGGTGACCAGGCCCCAGAACGCGCCGTTGGGGGTGATCCAGACGACGAACATGCCCAGCAGCATGGTGGCGAACAGGGGGGCGTTCACCCAGGAAAAGATGGCCTGCATGTAATCCATGATGGTGGGGAACGTGTTGGCCAGGTAGCCGGCACCGATGCTGAGGGCCAGGCCGACCACCGTCGCCGCGCGGCCCATCCACAGCAGGTGTTCTTCCGAGGCGTCGCGGCGGAGGACGGCGTGATAGATATCATAGGTCCAGACAGTGTTGAAGGCGCTGATGTTGCCGGCCTGGCCGGCCATGAACCCGGCAATGAGGGCGGTGACGCCCAGCCCCACCAGTCCCGGCGAATAGTAGCGGGCGATCATCAGGGGCAGGGCCGAATCGTAGTTGAGATCGCCCCCTTCCTTGACCAGCAGCTGGAAGCCGCTGTCGGCGTCGCCGGCCAGGATGAGGGCGATGAGGCCGACCACCACCACGATGAAGGGAAGGACCATCTTGAAAAACGAGGCGGTGATGGGCGTCAGGCGCGCTGAGCGCAGGTCCCGCGCCGAAAATGCCCGCTGCACCACCAGGAAGTCGGTGGTCCAGTAGCCGAAGGACAGGACGAAGCCCAGCCCAAGGACGATGCCGGCCCAGCTGACCAGCATGCCGTTCTGGCTGGGGTCGCCCGACGTAGACCAGATGGAGCCGAAGGCCTCGGGCACCCGCTGGAACACCTCCGACAGGCTGCCGATCTCCACCAGGCCCAGGACGGTCACCAGAATGAGACCGAACCAGATGAGAAAAAACTGGACGATTTCGGTGAAAATGGCCGACATGAGGCCGCTGAGGCCGACGTAGATACCGATGGTGACCGCCGATACCAGCAGGCTGACATGGAGGTTCCAGCCGAGGAAGGTCTCCATGACCAGGGCCATGGCGTACATGTTGATGCCGGACATGAGGACGGTCATGACGGCGAAGGCCATGGCGTTGAGCACCCGGGTCTTCTCGTCGAAGCGCAGTTTCAGGTAGCCGGGGATGGAGGAAATGCGGCTGCTGTAATAGAAGGGCATCATGTACAGCCCCAGAAAGAGCATGGCCGGGATCGCACCGATCCAGTAGAAATGGGCCACGTACATTCCGTATTTCATGGAGTTGCCGGTCATGCCCAGCAATTCCAGGGCGCCCATGTTGGCCGACAGGAAAGCGATGCCGGCCACCCAGGACGAGTTGCGGCGTCCGGCCAGAAAGAAATCCTCCTTGCTGCGGGTGAAGCGTTTGAGGTAAAAACCGAGACCCAGAACGAACGCGAAATAAATAACGATGATCAACCAATCGGGCAGCGTGAGGCCGATGGCTTCCATGGGTGTTCCTTTCCGCGGGTATTCTGAAAGGTCATCATAGCGAAGACGAACGGAAAAGTATATCTGGAATTGATTCGGTGCCGCGGTCAGGGCCGGTGGGCGATCCGCACTTCCACACGCTGAAAAATGTCCGGTGGGCCCGGCGGTACGGTCAGCTCGAGGATGCCGTCCCGCAAGCGCGCGCCGTGTACCTCGGCGATGAGTTCCGGATGAACCACCCCCAGCTGGTACGTTACCCCGGATCGTCCTTCGGCTGCCAGGAACAGCGTACCGTCCGTCTCCTGCCGCAGCACGCTGATTTTCAATCCCCGGTCCGTGTCGCCGGTGGATAAGCCGACCCGGGGCGGCAAGATCTCCACGGCCGGCGCCAGCCGGAACTCCAGGCGAAGGCCGTCGACCGGCAGGCTGCCCTGCCAGCGGGGCTGCGTGGCCCAGCGTGTATTCACCGGCGTGAATGTGGCGGCTTGCCCGTTGACCCGTACTTCGCGCACGGGCACGCCGGGTCCCAGCACCGGTGCGATACCCAGAGAATAGCCGGCGGCGTTCTCGCCGATGACGGAGATGGTGATTTGCTCCGCCTCACGCCGCCAGGTCAGGCGGAAGCGGCTGTCGCCGGCGTGGATGTTTTCCACCGTCGCCATCTCCCAGTCCGCCGGGAAGCGGGGGGCGATCCCGAGGCGCCGGCCGGGAACGTCCACGTCGAGACCCAGCAGCCCACCCAGCAGGGGCAGGACGACGCCGCTGCTGGAAAAGCCCTGCTGGGCCACAGCTTCCCCGGGCCAGATGTTGGTGTCGCCGGAGAAGACCTCGGTGATCATGCCTGGGCCGCGGTCGACCGTGTGACGGACGTTGGCCAAGAGGGCGGCGGTGCCGGGCAGCACAAGGTTGTGGCGGTAGTGGGCCGCCGCCGTCCAGCCGGTAAGAAAGGGCCAGACGGCGCCGTAATTGTAATTCAGCGGCTGGTAGTAGGCGCTGTTTCGGCTGATGCTGCGCACGCCCCAGTCGGTGGACAGGTCGGCGCGGGCCAGCCGCTGCAGGGTGAGGACGCTGCATTCCGGTTCGCCCAGCTCCCACCAGAGGGCCGGCGCGCTCCAGGGGGAGAACTCGGTGACGTGCCGGCCGTCGGCGGTGAAGGCGTAGGCGTAAAACTGCGTCTCATTGTTCCAGAACTGGGCGCGGAACGCCATCAACGCCGCCCGGGCGACGGTCTCCGCCTCGGCCGCCGCGGCGGAGTGGGCGAGCCATTCAGTCAGCCAGGCGTATTCCCGCGCCGCCTGGACCCACACCCCGTTGAGGTAGATGTCCGACCGGATTCCGGTGAGGGCACCGTACTCCAGGGCGCCCAGTCCGGCCCGGGCGTTGTCCATCAATCCGTCGCCGTCGGCATCGGTGGTCAGGCACCACTGATAAGCCTTCTCCAGCGAAGGCCTGCATTCGGCGGCGAAAGTGCGGTCGCCGCTGTGGCGGCAATAATCGGCCACGGCCACGATGTAGAGCGGCGTGGTGTCGCCGTGGATGTAGGCATAGGGATAATCCGTGAACCAATCCACGTACTGGGCGGCCTGGGTCAGCTCGTGGGCCATTTTGCCGTCCTCGCGCTGCCATCGACGCATGAATTCGAGTGCTTCCCGGCTGACGTCGGTCAGCCCCAACCGGTTGAAACTGAGTGAATTGATGAAGGCGTCACCGCCGAAAAACCAGCCGAATCCAGGCCGGCCGCTGCCGCCCGAGGCACCCAGGCCGGCCACCAGCCCGGTGCCCAGGTCAGGATTGTCCACCCGCAGGCCATCCAGGGCGACCTTGGCCCATTCCAGGGCCTCATTCAGCTGCGGCACGGGTGTCGACACGGCGACCGTCCGCCGGCGGAGATCCTGGAAGTACCCTACATTCTGCCGGTACAGATCTTCTGGTCGGGCCAGCAGGTCGCGGTACACGGCGATGATCTCCTCCCGCTTGCCCCGCCCGCCGGCCAGGGCGACGGGGATCAGGCGACCGGCGAGGACGGAGTGGTCAGGGATGTCGATCCTGAATTCATTGGGCTGATCCGACAACATGTGGGCCGGCGTGTAGGACACCCCCCGGGCGGCGGGGGAGCCGACCATGGCATGGTGCCGCCGGCTGGATTCGGAGATGATATAAGCTCTCTCCTCGTCGCTCCAGAAGGCGTACTGCCCGCCCAGGCCGCCCGGCCACATGGGCTGCAGCAACGGAATAAAGCCGCCGATGATGGTCAGTGGGGCCGTGGTGTGAACCTCCAGCAGGATCAGGGCGCCCGGCGCCTGCCGGGCGGCCAGATAGTGGGCCTTTACGGTGAAGGACTGATGGACCCAGGTGATGGTGAACCGGGCCGGCGTCACTTCCAGCCGCTGCAATAGTTCGGCGGCGGCAATGGGATGGGTGGCCTCCCCCGCCAGAAAGGAGAACGAAAAATTGCGCAGGATTTTCAACGGGTAGGCCCAGGCCTCGCCCGATCCGTCGGCCTGGCCCAGCCAGGCGAAACGACGGCCGGTCTGATGGACGGGGGTCCGGGCCAGGGGTGTCGTTTCCAGAATCAATTCCCGGTCATCGATGACAAAGGCCGGAATGGAGCCAGGCAGAACATCGGCGGCGGCACCGAAGCCGCTGCCCAGGACCGCCAGCAGCACCAGCAGCACGAACCGCCGCCGGCGGGATGGTGTGTCACCTGTCTGTCGGGGCATGGTGGTCTTCCTTTCGGCCGGCCGGCAAGTGGGTCGCCACGGGTTGGACATCCCGTAACATTCGACTGATGAGGCCGGTCCAGATGTAGGTATTATGGTAACCGGCCCAGGGCTCGTCGGGGCTGGTGAATTCCCAGAAAGTATGATTTTTCCTGAGCTGGGCGGCGACGCCGGCCGTTATCCGGCGTACCAGTTCGCGGGCTTCAGCGGTATAGCCGTAATCCAGCAGACCGCGCATCATCAAATAGTTCCATTCCACCCAGACCGGTCCGTTCCAGTAGCCTTTGGGATTGTAATACGGATCGTCCGCCGCCAGGGAGGGAACGCCGAAAGGCCGCCAGAACTTGGCCGGATCCGTCAGCTTGGACACCAGGCGGCGGGCCTTGTCTTTATCGGCCACGCCGGCCCATAACGGCAGGAAACCGATGATTTCCTCACGTTTCAAATCGTTGGTCTGATGGACGGAAAAATCGTGATCTGTCCGGTCCACGTGATAATAGAAGCCCGTGGCTTCGTCCCAGAATGTCTCATTGATGCGTGCGGATCTCGCGTCCGCAGCGGTTTCCAGCGTGTCCGCCTCCTCTGCCCGGCCGAGCTCACGGGCCATGGCCGCCAGGGCCCGGGCCTCTCTGACCAGCATGCAGTTGAGGTCCAGCGCTTCGAAGCGGGTCGGCCAATCGACCTCGTCCCAGACGGCCACGTGAGCGTCGCGGACGGATTCCAGCACAGCATGAGCGCCCCATTCGGCCAGCCCGTCGCCGTCGCTGTCCCGGTCGGCCAGCACATAGTTATAGAATTTTCGGCTGGAATCGTACATCTCCTCCAGAAACAGTCGGTCGCCCGTCAGGCGCCAGATTTCGTAATTGGTCCAGGCATACCAGGGCGCCGAGGTGGTGAGCTGGCCATTGGTGGGAATGGTTTCGTCCAGCCAGGGACCGGTGCGATAGTTGATGTACCCGTCAGCGTGTTGCCGTTCGGCGTAGACGCGCTGCGAGTCCATGGCGCCCCGCGGGTCCATGAGAGCGTAGGCCAGCATGGCCAGGCTCTCGTGAAAGACCTGACCGCCGTGACCCCAGCCCCACGTGGGCTCTCGGGAGAACACGTAATAATTGTAGCGGCAGCGCCCCTCGGGCGGCAGCATGACCTGGCGCATCAGAGAGAAGGCGCTCCAGTAGACCATTTCCTCGACCGCGCTGTCGAAGATCAGGACCGGGATGCGTTGGAAGCGTGCTTCGGCCGCCCGGATCAGCGGACCGAAATCCAGCGCCGTCAGTGCCCGCCCTTCCCGAACCAGCTGGACGGCGTTTTGACGTTCGGGTCGACCCACCACTCGGGCCATGCGCAACACCTTGCCGGTGCCGGGAGGCAGCTCCATGTCTATGGTCAGGGACAGTACCCGCGAAAAATCCGGCGGCGGGACGTGTCCAGTGTGGGGGTGCAGGATGTCCGTTAAAAAATCCGGACCGCCGAGGGCGGCGATTTCACCGGAATGAGGGCCCGGCCGGCCCTGTTCGTCGACGGCGACGACCAGGTAACCGGGTGCGGCCAGACCGGAGATGTCCGGATCGGTATAGCCCGGCGGCGTCAGCCGGTCGGCCAGCAATTCATAACTGCCGTCGGCCGGGCCGTCGCGGCGGTAGACCCGGCCGGTGAAACCGGGCGGCAGGGGTGGCCACTGCAGCCGGAGGGACCGCCCGTCAGGGCTGATCGACCACGTAACGGGACCAGGGGCGGGGACAATGGCCGGGCGGTCCAGGACGGCATCCCGCCGCATCCGGGGTCGGGATGCCAGTTCTGTCACCCGGCCGGTGATGACAGCCTGTCGTCCCGTTTCCCGGCAGAACAGCCGGACGGTATAGGTGTCTTCGTTTTTCAGGTCGGGAAAATGACCCAACTCCACCCGATAATACCCATAGGGACTGAGGGTTTCGGCCGGTTCGCCCCAGGCCGGGGCCGTTTCCGTCAGGATCCGGTCGGAGCGGCCGTTGACGGTGACCAGGCAGACCGGAGCGGGATGGGTGTGGGTACAGCGCTCGCCGTCGGTATGCCGGAGCGCGCCCCAGATGACACAAACCGGTGTCCGTGTCTGATCGGTAAAGCGGGGCAGGGCGACCGTTCCCGGTGAGAAGCGTCGGTAAGCCATCGGTTGCGCCGGTTGCCCGGTCACCACAAAAGCATCGCCTACCGGATTCACCACCGGTATATCGTGACCCATCATCCATGCGTCGGGCCGTTCCTCGTGCGAGGCGCTCAGGGCTCCGTCGGCCGCATGAAGGGTGACCCGGTCAAAGGAGTGCTGCCGGTGATGGAGGTAGGGCGCCACCCGCAGGGCAACCGGGCGCTGGCCGGTGTTGTGGATGCGCAGTTCCTGGACCGCTCCCCGGGAGCTGTAGACGACGAACGTCGCCTCCACCCGCAGGTCGGGGTACGGCCGGAAATGATAGCGGATCAGATCCGGATAGGACATGGTGATGACGGGTGGTGCGGCCAAATCCGCGAGGCGATAACAGGCGTGGCCATCGCGGACGAAGGCGACGCCCCAGTCGCCGGCGGTGTCGGTAACGAATTCGAGACCGTGGTTCGGCTCATAAAAGCGGAAATGGTAGCCCTGGTCCAGCGTGAATTCGGCCCGGGCCAGTTCTGCGCAATAGGTGGTGAAGAGTGGGTCCGTGGCGGTTGTTTGCAGGTTCGACAAATAGGGCCTGTCAGACCCGCCGGTGGATATTCCCGAGAACGCCACCAACAGCAGCCAACCTGAAATGGCGATCCGACATGGTAGTTCCATCAGAACTCCTTTCAGGGCAAAGGTGATAGCCGGAGGACCATCAGGTATACAGGCGGACCATTCTTGACCCTTCATGGTCGTTCCTGTTTTAACACAGGTCGAAAGAGGAAAAAACATTTTCTCGAGGCCCGCCGGAACGACAGGTGTTCGGGGTGGCTGAAAGCAAGCTGGCCTGGTCGTCTATGCGGCCTGGCCGGGTGCTGAATATGGTTTGGAGCGGCGCAGCGTTCAGCGTCGGCCGCTGTTATCGCGACTGTAATTTCGGCGACTGGACGAGCTTCGGGTCGTGGTGCTGCGACTGCGGTTGGAGCGCGATGAGCTGAACAGGCCGCTGGTCTTGTCGTCGCGGTTTTGTCGACCGGAGAGCCGGCTGTCGCTCGCGTTCCGGCTGCGGTTAAAAATGTTACTGCGGGTGCGGGTTGGGGCGCGGGGAGTCGTCCTTTTCGTGACCTGAGGCCTGGTTGAGGTGGTCGTGGCTGCCGACTTGGTACCGATGGTCACTACCGAGGAATTGGCCGCTCCGGTCGGGCGGGGCTGACCGGCCTGGCGCCGGGCCATCTGGGCCCGGTTGTCCCGGCGATTGGGATCATGGAACAGGACTTCTTCCTCTGTATCCCCCATGGCCAGCACGAGGCGGTCGTCGCCGATTTCCTTGACGATCCAGTCATCGATCCATGTATCTCCTTCGTCCAAAAGGATGTTGTCTACTTCCTGGCCGCGATTTTTCACCTGCTGGACATGTGCTTTCCGCTGGCTGCCGATCTGGATGATCCCGGTGATGATCGGCGGCTCCTTCAATACGGGCGTCGCCTTGGCTTCTTTCTTTTCTTCCTCTTGCGGTAGATCCAGGTTGCGGCTGCGGTGAAACAGGTTCTGATCGCCGATGAGCGCCACTTCGCTGGAGGTGGCCGGACTCTGCGGCAGGGTTGCCTGCGGCACCTGGATCTCCGGTTCGACCATGTCCAAGGCTTCGTAAATGGCCTCCTCGCTGTGCCGGCGGTTCCACTGGTCCCACTCGGCGTTGAGATTCAGGGTCAGGGCCACGATGCAGGCCAGCAATAACACATTGATCAGTAAGAAACTTTTTTTCATGGATCGGTTTGTCTCCCGTTGATTGAAGGAAAGTCCTCCTTGGTATGTGGGATGTCGAAACCCCCTCATCGGGTTGAAACTTTCTGGCGACCGATGATGCAACGGAAAATGGCAGCGGCCCTCTGCCTGAGTGCTTCGGGGTTACATAATCCCAATCATTACAATTGATTGACCGGATATCCGTGTGATCTTTCCGTGGCCGTCACGGCCGGTGACGGAAAGGAACGAAACCGGTGCGCGTGACCGGAAAATCCGGAAAAGGCCGATGTTGTAAAGATCTCTGTTCCAGTATACCGTCTGGTTACCGTGATGTCAAATCGGCCTCAATTTCCTGTCGGAACCGGCCGGGATGACTGCCCCCCGCTGTCGTCCGCTTGCCGGAGGAGACGGACCGTGGTCCGACTGATGCCCGATTCATGGTCGGGAAATGGCACGTCCAGCCAAAGCAGCCCTTCCACAACGTGACAAACAATGGACGTATCCGCCGGACGAAAGGATTGCCGGCCGAACACCTTGACGGCGATCCGGCCACGACCACCCGCCGGGCCGGCCAACTCGAGGGTATACTCGTCGCCCGCCGCCTGTTCGTTCAGCAGGCGTAATCCTCGACCTTTTTCGCCGGGGGCCGGTCGGGGCATCAGCGGCACGACCCCCAATCCCCCGGTGTGCGTCAATGTTACAACCGCCTCTTTGTCCAAGGCGATCTCGACGGGTGCGGCCAGCAGGCTGCGTTTGACACGCTGGGATAGGGGGCGGGGAATTTCGTCCACGATGATGGACCGGATGATCATGCCGGGCGGTATTTCCGGCCACAAGCGGATGGTGAGCGAGTTGTTCCCGGTGCGGGAAAAGGCGAAACGGGTCTCGTCGGCCGAGCGTTCCATAGTCATGGCCAGGCGGGTGTCGCCGACGGCGAGGTTCCTCACTTCCACCCGGTCCCAATGGCGGGGGAACTGCGGGCGGATGTCGGCCCGACCGTCTGGCGCGTAGGGCCGCCAGCCCACCATACCGGCCAGGATCGGGTGCATGATGTTGGTTTCGGACCAGCACTGGTGGGGACACACGCCTGACGGCTCATACACGGCGCCGTTCATCACTTCCTCGACGAAACCGAGGGCCCAGTGGTTCTTGATGTACAGGTTGTTCAGAATATGGCTGTAGCCTTGGGCGGAGCGGCCGTAGCGGTATTCGGCCAGGGCGGTCCAGCCGGTGAAGAGCGGCCAGACGCTGCCGTAATGATAGCCTTGCGGATTGAACAGCGGCGACGCGGAGCCAAGGATCCGCACCCCCCAGTCGGCGGTGAATTCGTTGCCGGCCAGCACCCGCAGCATGTCCGCCGCCCGGTCGGGCGGGAGCAGGTCGAAATGCATGGCCACCGCCGGCAGGACGGTCCGTTCCGGCATGAACGTGCCGTCCCGGCGTTTGCCGTAGTGCAGAAAACGCTCTTCCTCGTTCCAGAACTCGCCGTTGATGGCCGCCCGGACCCTTGCGGCGTCGGCGGCGTAGCGGCGGCGCAGGGGTTCGTCGCCCAGCCGGGCGGCCATTTCGGCGGCGTCCGTCAGGGCCTGGGACCACAGGGCGGCCAGGTACAGGGTGGTGTGGGCGCCCCACAGTTTGCCCCCTTCCACCCAGCCGTGGCCGACGTTGGTGTTTTCGATGAGCCCGTCGTGGTCGGTGTCCGTGGCATACATGAAATCCATGGCCGCCCTGAGGGAGGGCCAGCTGGCACGGATGAAGGCCAGGTCGCCCGAAGCCCGGAGGTAGTGGGCGGCCAGGATGACGTAGAGGGGCGTGGCATCGGCCGAATCGAAGTGAACGACCCCGCTGCTGGACAGCTCATGGAAAATCTCGCCGGTGATGTCCTGATAGCGCTGAAAAAATTCCAGCTGCTGCCGGACCAACGGAAAATTGCCGGCGTCGTCCAGGGCGAAGGCTGACCAGACGGCATCGCGCCCGAAATACCAGGCGTAGCCGGGACGGCCGCTGACCGCCTGCCGGCCGTCCCAGCCGCGGTCGGTGGTGGCGTAGCCGGCCATGAGGGCGCTGCCCAGGCGGGGTGTGGTGACGAAGAACCGGTCGGCCCCCACCAGGGTCCAGTCCCACAGGCGGTCGAACTCGGCGTCGGGGGTGCGGAAGCGGACCTGTTCGTCCAGCAGCCGGCGGTAATGGTCCACCAGGCCCTGGTATTCCACCGGATAGGCGGCGTGCAGGGCATGGTAGGCGCGGCCGGCGGCCGTCAGCCCCTCATCGGTGCCGACGATGACCACCGTCTGGGTGAAACGGTTGTCGCTGTCCAGGGCGAGGACGGCGGCATGGCGGATTTCGTGGCCGTCGCCGGGCGTGCCCTGCAGGGCGCCGGCGGCCCAGTCGATGGTCGCGTAGGGCCCGGAGAGGCGGGCCAGCGGAACGGCCGTCGACCCCACCAGGCAGCAGAAGGCGCCGCCGGGATTCGATACCTGCAACGCCCGGCGGCCCGGGTCCCAGCCGTAGTGCAGATCGCCCAGGGCCCCGGCGTCGTAGGGCCACATCCAGCGCAGATCCAGCCGGCAGCGGAAGAGCAGCCGGGCCGGCTGCGTCGCATCCAGGGTGTAGTGGATTACCCCGCCGGGCCGCTCCAGCGAGGGAAAAATCCGTTCGGTCAGCGTTCCCAGGGGGGTGGTATAGGTGCGGCGCAGGCCTTCGGGCCGGATCTCCACGGCACAGGGGGCTTCGGCCAGCCACTGCACGCCGTCCGGCAGGAGCAGCCCGGCCTCGTAGTCGCGCACCACCCGGAACGGATGCACCCAGAGTTCGGCGATTCCGGCGTTTTCCCGACCCATGATCAGGGCCCGGCGGCCGGCCAGGTCAAAGGCGTTGGTCGTGGCCGGGTCGCGGGTCAGCACCGGTCCGGCCGTAGGCCAGGCGGCGGGCGGCGGCGGGGTTGGTGGCGGAGTGACCGCCGGAAAGTCGGTGACGAGACGGGGCCGGGGACCCGTGACGGGCCAGTGGGTGACGGGGCCTTCGTCGTTCCGGCCGGCCAGGTAGTCCAGGGCATTCTGGAGAAACTGTTCCAGATGGGACCGCCGGCCGTTGGGTTCGGCCAGCAGAACCAGTCCACCGACGCTCAGGATGCGGGCGCCGCCGCGCGCATGCTCGATGACCAGGCGCCGGTCGGCATGCAGGGTGATGTACGATGTTTCCACCGCCGCCACCCGCCCCTCCTGCGGGACGTCGGCGCCGAAATAGCCGGTCACCGGCAGGCGGACGTTGCGCCGGGCATCCAGCACGAACGTGCCGCCGAACAGCCGCCGGAACAGGGGATGGCCGCCATAGCCGTGGAAGCCCTTTTTGTCGAAGAGCCAGTTGTCTTCGATATCGCGCCATTCCGTCCGCGGCGGCCGTGTCTCCAGGCCCAAAAGGTGGGGCAGCCGGGCGGCGAAACCGGTGAGCAGCAGATGGCCGCCCCGTGCCAGGTGCGCCGCCAGGGCCTCGGGCAGCAGGGGCTGGGCCTCCCACCGTGCCCAGTCGTCGCCGGCGGGGCAGTGCAGCCACAGGACCGTTGCCGGACGATTGCCGGCCAGGATCCGGGCCGGCCGGACCCGTTCCGCCGCCAGTCCCGGCCGGGACGACAGCCACTCCCAGGCGGCGCGGTCCTCGTCCGAGGTGCGGTCCGCCAGACAGACATAGCCCACCCGATACTCCCCGCTGACTCGTCCAGGGGAGGTCTCGCCCGCCGGCGCCGGTCCGGCGATCGGGTGGGGGCGGACGAACATCGCCGCCAGCAAGAGCATCAGGCCAAGGGAACGCTGGATGTTCACCCGGATTCTCCTGCAGTGGAATTCGGATAGCCGATACGGTTTATGATACCACGGCACGAACGGCGTTTCGAAGGGGCATTTCGGCGAGGGCGCCGAAGGGGCGGCCGCCGCGCGTCCCACGCGCGGCCGCCCTTCGTCCTGCGTTTACAGGCTCATGAGGCTTTTGAACTGGTGGGATTGCCGGCGGGACATGGGCACCCGGTACTTGTCGTTGAGCACCACCTCCAACCGTTCCTTGGACGAGGGAATGATGGCCGAGATGCATTTCAGGTTGATGATGTGCTTGCGGCTGGCGCGGAAAAATGTGTCGGCGTCGAGGCGGCTCTGCAGGGTATTGAGGGAGCGCAGGATGAGCGGCCGGTTTTCCCCGAAATACAGGCGGGTATAATTCCCTTCGGATTCGAACAGGGCGATCTCGGACAGCTTGACAAACCAGCAGCGGTTGCCGTCGCGGACGAAGATCCGTTTTTCCTGATCCAGGATACTCCGGTCATCGTGCTGTTTGCTCTCCCGTGGACGGAAATTCTTGCGGACCCGGTCGATGGTGATCTGCAGGCGGCGGGGATCGATAGGCTTTACCAGGTAATCCAGGGTATTGTATTCGTAGGCCTGCAGGGCGTACTGACTGTACGCCGTGGTGAAAATGACCAGCGGGGTGTAGTCGAGGGATTCGAGCATGGTGAACACATCCATGCCCGGCATGTCGATATCGAGAAACAGCAAATCCGGACGGTCCTCGCGGATCAGTTCCAGCGCTTCGTCAGCGCTGCCGGACTCGCCCACAAGGTCCAGATCCGGATAGGATTCGAGCATCCGGGTGAGTTCGTTGCGCGCCAGGCGTTCATCGTCAACGATTAAGGCTTTCACACGTCTCTCCTCTCCAGGGAATTTGAACGTTGGCCCGCACCACCCCCTCCTTGGTGTCGGTCAGGGAAAACTGCACCGCATCACCGTAAATGGCCCGCAGGCGGCTGATGCTGTTGCGCAGACCCACCCCCAGTGAGCTCCGTTTGGTCTCCAGGCTGCCGTCGTTGACCACTTCGATAAGCAGATGGTCGCCGTTCTTGCGGGTGGACACATGAATCTCCCCCCCCTCGGGCAGGCGGGCGATGCCATGCTTGACGGCGTTCTCCACCAGCATCTGCAGCATCATGGGCGGCACCGGCGCGTTCAGGGTGGCGGGATCCACGTCCGTCCGCACCCGCAGCCGGTTCTCCAGGCGGATCCCTTCCAGGGCCAGATAGTCGTTGACCACGTTCAGTTCGTTCTCCAGGGGCACGGTCCGTTTTTGGACCGTCTGCAGGGCGTAGCGCAGGGTGTTGGCCAGCAGGGTGATCATCTCTTTGGCCCGGTCGGGGGATTCGCTGATGAGGGAGCGGATGCTGTTGAGGCAGTTGAACAGGAAATGGGGATTCACCTGGGATTTCAGGGCGTTGAGTTCCGCTTCCTTGAGGGTGGACTGGAGCCAGAGTTTCTCCACTTCCGCCTCGCGGTAGTGCTGGAAATAGTGAAAGCCGAAATAGAGGGTCGACCATAGGATCAGGACGGACAGTTCCCACATATAACCATACAGATAGCTGGAGGCGTACGTCAGGTAGTGATCCAACGGCCGGGGCCAGATGGTGTGAATGATGCCCAGGTCGTAGACGCGCCACAGCAGGGCCATGAGGAGGCAGGCCAGCACTACCCGCGGCAGCAGCCGCGCCAGGCTGAGCTTGACCCAGCGACGTTTCCGGATGAGCTGGCGGTACAGGTGGGTCATGCCGAAGCCGAATGAATTGCTGATGAGGATCAGCAGCAGGTTTTCCTGGAAGTTGCCGTGGGACAGCATGGCCAGCGCGGCGAGGACGAGGACCCATGTCGTCCAGCCGACGACTTGACATATCCAGTAAAGACCCGTTTGATGATGCATGAACGCCTCTGCAGCGCCGGGATGGACGGCGCCACGAATGCCAAGCTCAGGCTGTCATACGGATGAAAGGCTGGAAAAGTTTACAGTTCGTAGAGGGTTTCGTCGCGCCGGGGCGGGAGAAATTTGCGGCGGAACGACTGGCGGACGCCGCCGCCGAACAGGCCTTCACTGGAGAACGGATCCTCTTCATCCATCATGTCGCCCAGGTCGGCCTCGATCTGGTCAGGGTCCTCACCGGCTTCCATGCGGCGGATGGCCTCGTCCATGGTGCTGCCCAGGGGCAGGCCGGTGGCCTCGTACAGCTTGCGCATGAGCTGGGCCGCCTGGCGGGGGTCGTCCTCGTTGATGTTCTCGGCCTCGCCGGCCAGGGACATGAAGGCCTGCTCCAGTTTCTCCTCGTCGAGGCCGGGGGGCAGGCCGTCGTCGTCGGGCTCCGCCAGGCCGCGGGAGATGGCGAAGCGGGAGACCTGGCGCTCCAGCCGGGGACGGCCGCAACGCGGGCAGTCGGGCTGCTTTTCCGTCTCGACCCGCCGCGACAGGAAATTGTAAATGGCGTGACAATCGGGGCAATAGAATTCGTAGATGGGCATGCTGCACTCCTGGGGCCGCTTCCGGCCGGTTTTCCCTGTCACTATACGAATATCGCCGCGGATTTGCAAGAGGGCACCCGCCCACCGCCGACCGCCTTCGGAGAGAAGGCACGGACCGTCGATCACGGGAGAAGATGAGAGCCGGACACCGGGCCGGCGGCCCGGACGAAGTTTTGTTTGACAAAGTTGAAGAACGGGATGGATAATACAAAAATATTTTAGTGTTTCATTTTTGACGGGCGCTGGGGCGAGGAGCTTTACACCTCCATCACGGCTATTTTCAGGCAGCGTGTGGAACGATTCAGCGGACATGGTGGCATGCCGCCTTGCCGGGTGCCGTCACATAAAGGGGAGAGATATTATGGGTCATCACGGGAAAACCATCCTGTTAGGCTGGATGGGTATGCTCATTGTTCCGCTCGTCATGTCCGGCTGGTTGCACGCCGCCATTCCGTCATCGGAACGGGCGGGCCTCATCGCCCTGTACAACGACACCAACGGTGACAGCTGGCATGACAACACCGGCTGGAAGGAACCGCCGCTGGATACGGACGGCTTTGCCATGCCCGGCACCGAGGGGGGCTGGTTCGGCATCACCGTGGCGTCCGATCATGTCACATTCATCAATATCGGTTACAACAACCTGGCCGGTACCCTGCCGCCGGAGATCGGCGATTTCCCGCAATTGACCCATTTGTGGATCTACGGCAACAACCTGCCCAACCCCATCCCCACCCTGATCGGCAGCCTGGCAAATCTGGCCAACCTGCAACTGTATGAGAACGGTTTAACGGGTGGCATTCCTACCGAAATCGGCTTCTGCACGAGCCTGACGTACCTGACCCTCTCCGGTAACCAGCTGACCGGGAATATACCCGCGGAGCTGGGCAATTGCACCGCCCTGACCGTTCTGCACCTGATCTCCAACCAGCTGACCGGCGAATTGCCGGCCGCCCTGGCCGGACTGGTGAACCTGCAGCAGTTCTACGTAGCCAACAACGATCTCGACGGGAATCTGCCCGCCTGGGTGGGCACCCTCACCAATCTGCAGGAGCTGGATATGTCCGGAAACGCCTTCACCGGCAGCCTGCCGGTGGAGTGGTCCAACCTGGTCAATATCCAGTGGCTGGTCCTCAACGACAACCAATTCAACGGCACCATCCCCACCTGGATCGATAATCTAACCGCCCTCACGCGGCTGGATCTCTCCGGTAACCAAATCGGCGGCACGCTGCCGGCAGAGCTGGGGGCATTGTACAATTTGCAGTATTTGAGTCTGCTCAACAACCAGCTGACCGGCGGTCTGCCAACGGAACTCGGCAACCTGTCTCTTCTTGAGAACCTTCACCTGTCCTACAACCAGCTGGCGGGGACGATCCCTGCCCAAATCGGCAACCTGAGCCTGTTGCGTCATCTGGATCTGGAATGTAACCAGTTGAGCGGCAGCCTCCCCTCCGAATTGGGCAACCTGAGCGATCTCGAACACATGAAACTGGACATCAACCAGTTCACGGGAGCGCTACCGGCCTGGATCGGCGATCTCACCCATCTGGAACTGCTCTGGCTGTTCGGCAACCAATTTGACGGGCCACTCCCCAGCCAAATCGGCATGCTGACCAACCTGGTCTCCCTCAACCTGAGCGGCAACCAGTTCAATGGCAGCATCCCCGTCGAGTATTCCAATCTGACCAATCTCGAAGAACTCCACCTGGGCAGCAATTTGATCTCCGGCACGATCCCCCCCTGGCTGGGCACACTGGGGCAGTTGCGAGACCTTCGGCTGGACACCAACCAGTTCCTCGGCACCATCCCCACCCAACTGGGCGATCTGTCGCTGCTGCAGGTGCTGGACCTGAACCACAACCAGCTGAACGGAACATTGCCCACGGAGCTGTCCAATCTGACGGACTTGCGGTGGCTGGCCCTGGGCTTCAATCTGCTGGATGGCACGCTGCCCGCGTGGCTGGGCGGACTATCGAACCTGGAGCATGTCGGTTTTGGCGAGAATGACTTCAGCAGTTCCATACCGTCAGAATGGGGCTGGCTGACTAATTTAAACTTTCTGGATCTGGTCGGCAACAGTTTATCCGGCAGTCTGCCCGTCGAATTATCCAATCTAAACAACCTGCAGAGGTTATACCTGAGCGGTAACCAGATATCGGGCCCTGTCCCCTCCTGGCTGGGCTCGCTCGGACAGCTGGAATACCTCCATCTGGGTGGCAACCAGTTCCTGGGAAGTATCCCCACCCAGTTGGGCAGCCTCACCAATCTGGTCGAACTTTCCCTCTCCGATAATGGTCTGACCGGCGACTTGCCGGCTACGATAGGATCGTTGAGTCAGTTGAAGGCGCTGGGTGTTTCCAGAAATTCCCTGTCGGGCAACATCCCCAGTGAACTGGGCAACGCCACCAGTCTGGAGCATCTGTACCTGGAGGGGAACCAGTTGGGCGGCGAGATCCCGACCTCGTTGGCCAACCTGGTGAATCTGTGGGCTACCGATACGGACATCGGCTACAACGCCCTGTCCACCGCCGATCCGACGCTGCAGACCTTTCTCAGCGGCAAGGATCCCGACTGGGCCGACACCCAGACCGTCGCCCCGGCCAACGTGGCGGCCGCACCCCTCACCAACAGCGTGGTGCGCGTGTCCTGGGATCCCATCCCGTACACGGGTGACGACGGTCATTACGGCGTCTATGTCAGCACAACCCCGGGCAGCGGCTACAGCCTGGCCGACACCACGCCGGACAAATCCACCGCTTTCCTGGACGTCACGGGCCTGACCCCCTCCACACCCTACTACTTTGTCGTGGAGACGGTGACGGAACCCCACGGCCAGAACGGGAACCAGGTGGTCAGCGGGTACAGCGCCGAGGCGGCCACGGCCACGCCGGCGGCCACGGTGACGGTCCTGTCGCCCAACGGCGGCGAGGACTGGCCGGCCGGCACCGTCCAGTCCATCACCTGGAGCACCTCGGGGACGGTGGGTGACGTCCGCATCGAGTACTCCACCGACTCGGGTGGCCTCTGGCAGGAGGTGGCGGCCGCCACCGCCAACGACGGCGCCTACGACTGGACGGTGCCCGACGAGCCGTCGGTCCATTGCCTGGTGCGGATC
>JAFGRT010000105.1 GCA_016935015.1 Acidobacteriota bacterium
CCTTTGAAACCCGGCGATTGCTTTTGGGGTGGATGGGAAGTACAATATCCGAATGACAAATTTGACCAGAAATTTTCACAAAAATGCGTCAAATATTGGCCGACCGCATCATGCAAATAAATAGCTTGCCCACCAGCGGAGTATGCTGATGGGTGATACCGGGTGTTGCTTGTCCACTATCGTTCATCTCTGATCAGACAATCGACCGAATGTCGTGCCAGGGAGGGCTGGTTGAGAATGGGCGTTTTGTTGATGATACTGGGAACAATGTGGGCCATCCTGTGCTGGACGGGCGGGGACATGGCATTGCACGGGGCGGAGCATTCCCCGGCGGCCGAAAACCGGTCGGAAGCCGTCCAGCGCCTGAAGTGGAAGTTCCCGCCCGATGCAGTACCTGGATCCTATGTCGATTACATCAAGGCGCATCCACTGCGTCGTGGGAGTTTCCGTAAGGTGTTTCCCCTTCCGGCCGGCAAAATGGCGGTCGCCACAACCCTGAATCAGGCCCCCAAAGTCTCCATTCTAGTGGAAGATGGGCTGTATCCTTTGATCGAAGAGAGTCTGGCCGGTTATATCAATGAGGCCCAGGCCCGGCAATATGCCGTCTATCTGGCAGTGGCCGACGGCGGTACCCCGGAGGACATCAAGTCATGGATTCGTGGTCGTTATCTGGCCGGTGCCCGCGGCATCATCCTCATCGGCGATATCGCCGCCGCCTGGATGACCGTCGCCGGGGAGGAATTTCCCTGTGACTTGTTTTACATGGACCTGGATGGTTACTGGGCGGATCTAAATAACGATGGTGTTTACGACACGCATACAGCCGGCGCGGGAGATGAGGCGCCGGAATTGTATGTCGCCCGCTTGAACACTCATGCGCTGCTGTACGGCAACGAAGCGGATATGCTGAACCACTATTTCAACAAGGTGAAAGCCTATCGGCGGGGGGAGCTGAGTCTGCCATGGCGTGGGCTGGAATATGTGGAAGAAGACTGGTACAACATGGCAATCAACCTGGATCTGGTCTTCGGCCCGCGGGTCGCACGATACGACAACGGATACCTGACAACGGCGCAGGATTATCTGGCGAAGCTGGGACTGGGACAATACCTGGTCCAGGTTTGTGCCCACAGCTATTCCAGCGGGCATCACTTCAGCACGCGGCCCACCCAATCGGCGGTCTATGCCCATGTTTATGTGCACAGTCCGCAACAGCGTCAGGTCCGGATGCGGGTCGGCAGTGACGACGGTATCAAGGTATGGCTGAATGGCGAAGTGGTGATGAGTCATGATGTTTACATGGTCTGGCCGGAAACCTGGGAACCGGACGAATATGAACAAACCATCCAGCTGCCGGCCGGCTGGAACAGCCTGCTGTGCAAGATCAGCCAGGAAAGCGGATCGTTTCGCTTTTCCGTCGGTTTCCGTGATCTGGCCGGCGCATTGATACCCGATCTGAAATATCATCTGAACAATCCGGATATTCATCCGCCTGAGGCCGGATTTATCCGCAGCTGGCTGGTGAACGGCTTTCATCATGACAACCCAACCTGCTTCTGGTCGTATCTGACCACGAATTTCCTGGGTGTGGATGAGGCATCCATCAATCCGGAGCCGGGAATGGTGACCGGTGGAATCACCTGGACCATTCATGACAGCGGGGCACCCTACGTGGATCTCGACGCTCTTTTTGGAAGAACGGATTTCGGGGCCTCTCATGCGTTTGCGCGGATTTATTCACCCGTGGATGTGGCCTGCCAGCTCTGGTTGGGCTATGACGACGGCGCCCGTGTCTGGCTGAACGGGAAAGAAATCCTGTATGACAACCGCTTTGGCGGTTATACCGCCGATACCGTCAAACTGGAGGTCATGCTGAAGGGAGGTGAAAACCGGCTGCTGGTGAAAGTTTCCGAGTGGCAGGACGAGCACGGCTTCAGCGCCCGATTCTGCTATCCCGATGGCCGCCCGGTGGAAAACCTGGCCTATGACCCGGTACCGTTTCCTGTTTCCCATGTGGGCACCTGGTTGCTGAACGGGCCCTATTACAACTCCGACATATCGACGCGGTTGGAAAGAAGCTATCTGCCTGGCGAGGCCTCGTTGCGACCCAGTGAATGGGAGGAGCAATCCCGGCATGTCTGGCGCCGAGGGATCGGCAACGGATGTCCGTTCGACCTGGGACAGTTCTTTGACCACGGGGAGTACATCACTTCACTGGATATCCAGGAGCACGACCCTGCCGTCCACTTTTACAATCTCTTCGCTTGCGGTCCGGGACGCTTTACGGATCAGAATTATCTGGCCGGCGCCTATATTTTCAACACCACCTACGGACTCGTCACCATCGCCTCCAGCAAAACCGGCAGCATGTTGAATTTCGAGGATTTTTACGAACCGTTGGCTCAAGGACGTAGCTTCGGCCCTGCTTTTTTGGAATGGTTCACCCGCCAGGCGCCATATGAGGGATGGGAGCGTGACTGGTACTATGGGCTGGTTTTGTGCGGGGATCCTCTGTTGACATTGGTCAATACCGGCGATCTCGACGGCAACGGCTGCGTCGACGATATCGATCTGGGGCTGCTGATGGTTTTCTACGGTCACGGGGCGGCGGGTGACCTCGACGGTGACGGAGATACGGATTATTCCGACTTGGGAATTCTGATGTCACGTTGGGGAAACAACTGTGAACCGCTGACACACCGCCGCTGACACACGGGACGGGAGGACTCTGTCTGGTATCCGATCTTTATAAGGGGACGTCGGATGTAATATGACCCGAACGGCGGAGGTCAATCTCTTCGTCGCAGCAGGCGGCGATGGGCTTTGTCGACGTAGGCCTGCTGGAACCGGTTCAGCAACAAGGTCTCCGGCATAAAGGCGAAGAACCGGTGCCGTAGGCGGAACCGGGCGATGGCATGATAGACATGATAAAACAGCATAATCAGGGGGCGTAGAAATCGGTTGCCGAAGCGCTGAAAGGCATGGGGGTCAAAAAAGCGACTCAGGACGTTCAGGCGGTTCAGAAAACGAATTTGCCGACGATCGAGATAGGAATGACGGGCCTCCACCCAGTTGTAATCGGACCATTCCTCCAGGTTATCGGGGAAATTGGTCAAGCCTGCCGCCAAGCACTTGTGAAACAGATCCGTGCCCGGATAAGGGGTGTAGATGCCCAGGGGGGTGGCGCTGGCGTTCGGGTTCTCTTCCAGCAGGCGGCACATGAGATCCATGGTGTCGATCATCTGCTCTTCGGTCTCGCCCGGGAAGCCGGCCATAAAGCTGTATTTGCATTTGATGCCGGTCTGGGCCAGCCGACGGTTCACCCGGAGGACCTGGGCTACAGTGATATCCTTGTGCATCAGCCGCAGGATGTCATCATTGCCGGATTCTATCCCGATCAGCAATTCGCGAAATCCGTTGTCCCCGAGCCTCTGCAACAAGGCGTCATCGGCCTGGTCGAGGTAATCCACCCGACAGCTGACCTCGAATTGCATCCGCAGGCCGCTCTTTTCCAGCAGTTCCAGCAGTTCGTGAATGCGTCTCCGATCGCCGAAAAAATAATCGTCGTAGAAAAAAATGGCCCGGATCCCGAAGTCATCATGGAGGCGGCGAATTTCCCGGAAAGTGCGCGCCGCGGATTGGCAGCGGAATTTCCGCTGGTTAAACAGCAGGTTATAGCAGTAGCCACACCGGTAGGGGCAACCGCGGGAGGTGCAGAGCTGCAGCTGGGGCTCGCGCATCATATGACCGATGGTGATGTAATCACGCGCATTGACCAGCTCATAATTCGGTGACGGCAGGTCATCGAGATTTTCCACCGGTACGCGCGGGGCGGTCCGGCTGCTAACGTCTTCCTTTTTGAGGATGAGTCCCGGTATATCCTCGGGACTGCGGCCGGCGGCCAGACAATGGGCCAGCTCCACCACCGTATGCTCTCCTTCGCCCAAACAGATCATGTCCACCAATGGATGCTGAATGGTCGAATCGGGTACCAGCGAAGGGTGGACTCCACCCCAGACCAGGGGAATGGTGGGATCGGTGCGGCGAACGATGCCGGCGGCGAACAGTCCGCCCTTGATCTGAAATCCCGTTTTGGCGGAAATGCCGACAAAAAGCGGGCGGGAAGAGAGGTTGTTGCGCAGGTGAGTCTCAAAATCTCCCCGGACGCGCTCGTCCAGTATCAATGGCACGAAGCCGGCCTGTTCCAGCATGGTGGCCAGGGACAGGACGCCCAGGGGCAATCCGACGTTGACGCCGTATACATCCTGTCCGGTGCGCGGAAAGATAAGCAGGATTCGCTGCGAATCGGCCGGATCAATCATGACGATCCTCGAAAAAGGAAATCCGATGGCGCAGGGCCAGCCGCTCCACCAGGGGAATCAATTGACGCAGGCGACGAGGATCGATTAAAAAACTGCCGGTAATGGCCGCGCGGCGTGGACGCGGGGCCAGACAGGACCGGCAGAGGGGGTACTTTTCCAGTCTGCCGGCCACATGCGCGGCCCGTAACGCCTGCATTTCTTTATTGTTCCAGATGCGCTGCAGGGGATCTTCCCGAACATTGCCCAGCGGTGAGGTGTCCCACATGTAACAGCAGGGGTAGACATCGCCGGTTTCATCGATATAGGGCGGTCCCTGCCAGAGAAAATGACAGGGATTCCGGCGGGGCGGAAGAACGGCGGATTTGAACGTTTCGCCAACCACTCCGATTTCGTCTTCCTTGATGCGGATATCATCCACGCCCCGAATATGCCACATTCGAAAAAAATCAGGCACCTGGTGACGATTGCCAGGCAGTCGAACCATTTGCAGCGTCACCCGGATGCGGGAATTCAATTCAGCTTTACGCTTCAGAAAGCTGAGAATATTCTGGCGGGTGACCGAAAAACGGGCGCCCTGGCGGTACTTTTCGTAAACCTCAGGTGTGGTGCCGTCGAAGGCAAGGATGATGTAATCCAGCCCGGAATCGAACACTTCCTCAATGGTCTCATCCCGGAGCAGCGTGGCGTTGGTTGAAAAACCGGTGCCGAGGCCAAGCCGCCGGCATTCCCGGACCATGCGGAAGAGGTCGGGGTTCAGCAGCGGCTCGCCACCGCCCATCAGATAGACAAACTGGAAATAGGGCGCGCCCTCGTCGATGATCTTTTGGAATAGAGGATAGTCGATATCCCGGTTGGCAAATGTGGAAATGGCCCGGGGGCACATGGGACAGCTCAGGTTGCAGCGTGAGGTGGGAGAAAGGGTCGCGTACACGGGTAAGCCCGGACAAATGGTCCGCCCTCTCCGGTACGCCTGCAACAATCGAAGGCGATGCATCAACCTTTGTTTGCCCTTGTCTGAATTTGCCATGGTGATTCTCGCAGGAAACCGGCCGGGAAACGGTCAATCCTCCGGTTTCCACAGCAGCGTGATCTGATCCAGAATCAGTTCCCCCTGGGCCAGGGAAATCGTATATTCCTCGACGCTTTTCACTACCGGACGGAACTCGGCGGCAAGATTCCGGATATCGTCACGGGCTTTTGAACGCAGGCGTTCCAGGTCTTCCAGCAGTTCATGGCCGCGGGGGGGCGCCGCCGCCGTTTTGGCTGCGAAGCTGTCCGAAAGGTAGGACATTCTCGAAAAAAGATGCGTGATTTGTTCGCGGATGTACAGAAAATACGTATACAACTGATCTCTGGCGTCATCCCGGGCCGGATATTCACCGCCGGAGACATGGTGATAACCGGACAGATATTTGTTCTTGAATTGCTCCAGCTGACGGTCGTATCGGGCCTTGATCTCCGGCAGATGCCGGTGAAAAAGCTCTTCCGATCGATCGAGGCAGCGATCTTCGAACATGTCACGCGGTTCATTGTACCGGGAGAAAAGGCCCAGTTCGAAATTGCGGAAGATGCGGATCCGATAATGGCGACAAACAAAATCGAGCAATGATTCTTCCAAAAAATGAAAAAGTTCCAGCTGCAGGGAACCGTTCCAGAGATCCAGTTTCAGCGTTTTCTGAGGCAGGGGATGAAGCCAGTCGGGCTGAACCGGGATGATATCTTCCGGCGTGCAGGTGATTTCGAAGCCCTGCGCCTCGATGGGTACCGCCAGGCAGAGCTCATCACTGTGCTTGGTCCCGGAGCGAACATCGTACTTGTCGTAGTGAAAATGGCCCATGACATAGGGCAGCACCGTGACAGTGGTTTCCTCATCCGGTAAAATTCCATAAAAATAGGATTCCAGTCTGAGGGATTTCGCCATTGCTGTTGAATCGGGCATCGAAGTCTGCGCCTCCCGGAAACGACATCACTGCATTTTACTAAATCAGTTGGGAATGTTAAAATTTATTTTACTCGCTATCGGTTGGCAGGCGTATGCTCCTATCGAAGGATGTGAAAGTTTCCGCTCGGTTGTTACTGGTCGTCGCCTGTCTGCTCGTCGGCCTGTTCTGGCCGTTCCTGGCCGAAGATGCCTCCCTCTTCTATCGGGATTTGTCTTCCTTCCATTATCCCCTGTGGGCCGCCACCGCCGGGCAGGTCGCGCTGGGCCAGTTCCCATGGTGGAGCGAGGGAATCCATTTCGGCCAGTCCATTGCCGGCAATCCCAATTACCTGCTGTTCTATCCGCTGGCCTGGCTCCGCTTCCTCATGCCTCCGCTGATGGCGCTGCATGTATTCATGATGGCCCATTTTCCGTTGGCGGCGTTGGCCTTTTACTGCCTGGCCCGCCGCTGGAAACTCTCGGCGGCCGCCGCTTTCTGGGGCAGCTTGGCCTACGCGTTCAGCGGGGTTGCCTTTTCCCTGACCTGTGTGCTGAATCTCGTCCCTTACCTGGTGCTCATTCCGGCTGTACTGGCAGCGCTGGAGTATTGCCTCGCCATCCGGTCCTGGCGTTCCGTTTCCTTCCTGGGCCTGCTGGCGGCGGTTACCATCACTGTTTTTGAGCCTTACATGGTGTTTGGATTGTTGCTGCTGGGACTGGTCTGCCTGGCCGGACGGACTCCCCCGGCCTGGAAGACATTCCTGCCGGCAGTCCTGTCGCGCCTTTTGCTGGCCGGGGTCCTGGCGGCCATGTTGGCGGCGCCCATGCTCGTGGAGGGCGTCCATCTCCTGCAGAACGCCTCACGAACAGAGGACGCCTCGACCCCCCTGTACGCGCTCCACCCGCTGCTGAGCTTCGAATTCTGGATCCCCAATCCGGCGTCATTTTCCTTCGAGAATCGTACGGGATACCGGGGCGGTGCTCTGTACGCGGGCCGGGACCCTTATCTCATCACATGTTTTGCCGGACTGGCCACGTTGTTCCTGGCCGGTGCGGGACTCAGCTCTATTTCCGTCAGGGTCCGCTGGCTGGCTCTGGCGACGTTTTCTGTATTTGTGATGCTTTCGTGGGGGCAATTCGTTCCGGCGGTAGGCGGTTTGATGGAGCGTGTGCCCCTGCTGGAATGGGGACGCTACCCCCAGAAGTTCGCTGTTTTTGCGGTGGCGGTGCTGGTCATGGGCGCGGCCCGGGGTCTCGACGTACTGGGACTCGGCGCGGCTAAGGCCCGACACCTGCGGCTGACCGCCGTCGTCGCCGGGTCGGCCGTTGGTGCCATGCTGTTGTTTTATGGACTGGATGACCGCTTTTCCGTTGCGGCCATGTTTCCGTTCTCTATTTTGGCGGCTATTCTCCTGCCGGTGATGTTCTGGCTGAATCCCACCGGAAGATACCGGCAGTGGGGGTTGACCGCCGCCGGGATCCTGCTGCTGTTGGAACTGCTGACGGCCAACCGGTTCGCTATGCCGTTCGCCCCGTCATCGCTGATGAAGGATCCCGCGCCGGTGATCCGCCTCTTGCAGGCGCGGAATCCGGCCGGTGGACCCCTGCGTGTCGCCGTGGAGCCGCATCCGGTCTCCGTGAGTGGCGGCCGGACCGACGCCTACTGGTACATGTCTTTTTTAAAGAACGCCGGTTACCCCTATTTCGGTTTGGTCTACGGGGTGGATTATGCCTTCGACCTGCTGCTGGACCGGACCCAGGCGCGTTGGCTGGGCGTGCTTCGGGAAGAATATTTCCGGTTCCCGCTGGAGGGCCGGATCCGTGTTTTGCAACGGTGCGGAATTCCGGTGATGATCTCACCGGCCCGCTACACACATCCGGATCTTCATCTGGCCGCTGTAATTCCCCTGGGCGGAGGAGAAACGACCAGCGTCTATGAGGTGTCCGGTGTCATGCCCCGCGCCGGTTTTGCCCGGAGGTGGACCATGACGCTCGATATACCCCGACCGTCCGGCATGGCCCGGCAGTGGGCCTCCACGGAAAAAAGCCCGGTGTGTATCCATCCGGCGTCAGATCGTGATTATGTCGACGAATCGACTGCCGCCGGACAGACTGAAGAAGGGGCAGGGGAAGTGACCGCCCTCCAGTGGACCGCCGGCCGGGTGCGGCTGCAGACGGAAACGACGGGACCGGGTATGTTGGTGCTGCGTGAAGGATATTTTCCAGGCTGGCGGGTAACTGTCGACGGGACGGAAAAGAAACTACTCCGGGCCGATTGCTTTTTCATGGCCGTGGCGCTGCCGGCGGGCCGGCATGATGTGCGATTCTGGTATGAACCCGCCGGTCATCCGGCAACCCTCGTCCTGGCCGGACTGGCGGTTCTGCTGGCGCTGGTGACACTCTTTCGGCGGCCGCGACGGGATCACCCGGCCTAAGGACCACCGGCGGGAGACTGGTGGTTCAGCAGGAATTCCGCCAGTGCAAAATCCCCGGGATGCGAAATCTTAAGGTTCATGCTATCGCCGGGGATGACCTGTACCGTTACACCCAGGTGCAGCAACAGCTGGGCGTCGTCGGAAACATTGGTCAGGCCGCGTTCCAGCGCCTGGCGGTGGGCGGAAAGAATGGTCCGGAAGTCAAAGCCCTGTGGTGTCTGGATCCGCCGCAGAGTCTCGCGTGACGGGACCTGAGCCAACCGGCCTTCTGCCAGGATGGCGATGGTATCCGTGGTTTCAATGGCACAGGTGAACGCACGGGTCTGCATCAGCGCCCTCACGCAGCGGTGGAGCAGCTGCGGCGACAGCAGGCAGCGGGCAGCGTCGTGAATCAGTACGCCGCGGGGGGGATTCGGCAACCGGGCAAAGTGTTCCAGTACATGGTGCGAGGAGGCCTGCCGGGTCAGGCCGCCGGGGACAAGGTGGATGGATTGTCCCGGCCAGTGCCTGTCCAGCAGTTCGGCCAGATGCTCATGCCAGTCGGGATGGATGGCGACGGCAAGCGTCGAGAACGCGCCGGAATTCATGAACGGCCGGAGAGTCCGGCTGATCAGCGGCTCCCCTCGCAGATCCATAAACTGTTTGGGCAAATCGGACTGCATCCGCTGCCCGGTTCCTCCGGCCAGGATCGAAGCGGCGTTGGCCATGGGCGGCGACCTCCTTTCGGCGCGGATCCGTATTGCCGATCATTATAGAGGGTTTGAACCGAAAAGCGAAGCCGTACCTGTTCGCCATCACGGCGTGATCGCCGAAACAACGGAATATACTGGAATGCCATCCGCTGACTTTCTATAATGGCTCTATCCGGACTTTCTGCGGGGAGGCATGGCGCCGGTCGAAAAAACGCTTGAACCACGCTGGATCCACGAATCACCCCGTCACATCATGGTCGGTCTGCACCTGCTTCTCGTGATGGCATTGCTGTTCTATTTTCGCGACGTGCTGTTCGGGCCATACAGTCTGTTTTATCGGGATATCTTCAATTTCCACTTTCCGCTGTGGGAAACCTCGGCACGGTTGTTCCACGCGCACGGCTTCTCGTGCTGGAATCCGCTGAATCATTTCGGTCAGAACATGACGGGGAATCCCAACTATCTCATGTTCTACCCGCCGGCCTGGCTTCGTTTTGTCATGGATCCCCTTTCGGCGCTCAACTGGTTTATCGTGCTCCATCTGGCGGCCGGCGGGATCACCTTCTCCTGGTTGGGTCGCCGCTGGGGATTATCCCCATGGCCGGCCGGCATGGTCGGGTTGGCCTATAGTTTCTGCGGCATTTCTTTCTCCATCTGCTGTATTCTGAACCTGGTCCCCTATCTGTGGCTGGCTCCCCTTTGCCTTTTATTGCTCGAAGAGCTTTTGCAACGTCCCCGTTTCCATGCCCTGGCCGGACTGGCGCTGGGAGCCGCCTTGCTCGTCACCGTGTTTGAACCGGTGCTGATTTTCGGCCTGGCGATCATCATGGGACTGCGCTGCCTGATTCATCTGTGGTCTCCGACCCACCGCGCGGAATGGCGCCGACTGGTCGGCCGCCTGCTTCTGGCGTTCGCCCTGGCGCTGGTGGTGGCGGCGCCCGTTCTGGCCGAGGGGTGGCGATTATTCCAGGTGTCACCTCGCACCGAGGCCGGCGACATCCAGCAGGACTTGTATGCCCAGCCGCCGGCCCTGACACTGGGCTTTTGGGTGGCCAATCCGTTCGATGTCTCCTTCTCCATGCAAGAGGGGGTTCAGGGCGAGATCACCCGTCAGGGGCAGGTACCCTACTTCTTTTGTATGTTCATCGGGTTGATCAGTCTCGTGCTGATCCCCCAGGGGCTGGGCGGGTGCTACCGCCACCGGGTCTGGCTGTGGCTGGGAGGTGGATTGTTTTTCCTGGTCCTGGCCTGGGGAGAACATTGCCCCTGGGTGTATGAGATGGCCCGACATCTGCCGTTACTGTCCTGGGCCCGCTACATGCAGAAGCTGCTATTTTTCACGTCTTTTCTATGGATCATGGCCGCCGCTTTCGGACTGGAGGAGCTGGTGAGTCGCCCGGCAACCGGACGCTGGTCACGGATTCCGGCCCTTCTGGCGGGCATGGTGGGTGTTGCGGTGATTCTGGCCTGGGCCCACTGGGGAGCTGGTAGTCGGGTGAACGGTCTCTGGCCGGTTTCGCTGCTGGCGGCGGTCGGGGCGCTGTTTCTTCTGGCGTTGCGGCGATCCGGGCGTCAGAGCCGCGGGCTGGCCCTGGTGCTGGGTCTGGTCTGGTGCGCGGAGCTGGCCATGGGTAATGTTTTCGCCGTGCCCCAGGCGCCCCGGATCCTGTTTGCCGAACGGGTGCCGATCCTGCAAGCGGTGAATTGCACGCTGACCGAAGCGGCCCTGTTTCGGGTCACGGTGGAGAAAGAGCCGACCCATTACCGCTATTTCGGGCAGTCCGACAGCATCGTCTGGAAGTACAATATGTTGCGGATGGCCGGTTATCCCTACTCCGGCTTTTCGGCCGGAATCTCCTATGCCTTCAATTTCGTGGTGGACAAGATGGAGCCACGGCACTCCATGGTGTTGCGGCAATTGTACGCCGCCGCCAGTCCGGCGGATCGCCGGCATCTCATGCAGCGATGGGGCGTGGGTTTTTTGATCACCCATGGGGAGTATATGGATCCGCAATTGGAACTGCTGGGCCGTTTCGCGACCTATTCGGATACGCCGTACCGGCTGTATCGGGTTCGGGACGGCGTCGGCCGCTACTTTTTCACCACTCGGACAGAACGGCCGGCGCTGCCGGTCACCGATCTGGCCGAAGTCTTGCTGGCCGCGGCGCCCGGCACCATCCTGCTAGCGGAGGAGAGGGCCTCCTCTGCCGACACCGGACCTGCGACCGGATCTTCGCCGACGGCCATCCGCATGCTCCATCACGCGCCGGACATGGTTGCTCTCGAAACGCAGAACGCCTTTCCGGGATGGGTGGTGCTCCAGGACACCTTCTACCCCGGCTGGGCCGCCCGGGTGGACGGGGAAGTCCAGGAAATCTTCCGGGCTGATTTTTTCTTCCGGGCCGTGCCGGTCCCGGCGGGGCGGCACCGGGTGGAATTCGTGTATGAACCGGCGGGGGGAAAGGCACTGTGGTTTTTTTCCGGCGGGGTGGCGTTCCTTTTGGGAGCCTTTGTGGTCGCTCTGTTCCTGCGGGCGAGTTGCCGCCGGGGGTCTCTGCTTTCATCCCGGAGAAAGGGTGATCTCGGATCATGAGCGCCGCCACGCTGCCAGCCAAAAAAGGGACGGGGCAGGGGAATCTTCTGCGCTGGTTGATCCTAGGCGCCGGCGCCGCCGGGGCCGGTGTCCGTCTGGCGGCCTATCTGGCCAACCGCTCTTTCTGGTGCGACGAATCCATGTTGGCCTTCAATGTCATGGACCGCGCCTGGAGCGGCCTGCTGGAACCGCTCAGCCTCAGCCAGGCGGCCCCTTTCGGCTTCCTCGTAGTGACCAAGGTATTCTGTTCCGTTCTGGGCTACAGTGAGGGGGCCTTCCGTTTCCTGCCTCTCATCGGAGGATTGGTTTCCTTGCCTTTGATGTACCTGTTGGGTAAAAAAGCGGCCGGCCCGTGGACCGGACTGCTGGGGCTGATCCTGCTGGGCGTAAACGGGCCGGCGGTTTTTCATGCCACTGAATTCAAACCCTATTCGACGGACCTGATGTTTACCTTGTCTGTCACCCTGGTGTTTCTGGAATGGTTCCGCCGGGAGCTGGATCACCGTTACCTTTGGATACTGGGGCCGGTGACGGCGGCGGCTGTCTGGATATCCTTTCCCAGTATTTTTGTCATCACCGGGGCCGCCGCGGCGGTCCTCCTTGTCGCGGGGCGGCGTGGACAGTGGAGAAATCTGGCGACCGGCGGGCTGGTCCTCCTCTGGACCGCGGTTCATTTCGGACTGCACTCCGGGCTAGTTCTCCCCCGGACGGTGAACAACGCGTATCTGCAGCATTATTGGGAAGGGGCGTTCCTGCCGCTGGATTCCCTCGCCGTCTTGGCCGGCTGGCTTTGGCGGGCCGGCGGCGACCTGATGACGGAAAATCTCCTTTTTTACTGGCCGCTGATTCCAGCACTGCTGGCCGCCGTCGGCGGCTGGTGGTGTATTCGCCGCTGTCCCCTACTGGCTCTGCTGATTGGCGTTACCTGCCTGTTGACCCTGGGGGCCTCGGCCCTGCAGCTCTATCCCTTCGGCGGTTATGGCGGCCGTACCATACATTTTGTGATCCCCCTGATCCTGCTGCTGATCGCCCGGGCCGGGACGTGGGCCGCTGAGTTCAACGGGCCATGGCTGATGAGAGCCCTTGGCGTCGGTGTCCTGCTGGCTGCCCTCTTAGGGGGGCCTTTGGCGCAGTTGCCGGCATTCATTACGGCGCCGCCGGGTTTTACTGAGGAGCTCCGTCCGGTGCTCGAGTATGTCACAGCCCAGGCTCGGCCGGGCGATACGGTCTATTTTTATTGGAAGACCCACTTTCAGATGGCGTATTATCACCACTGGTATGATTTTCGCCATGTGCAGGTGGTCCGGGGGGTGCCGTTGCGTGATCCGGAGCGGGACACCGCCGCTTTCCGGAGACAACTGGACGAACTGCGCGTTTACGACCGTGTCTGGCTGATTTTCTCCAATTGGGGACGGGCTGACCATCCGGAACAGGATATGGTGGCGGATTACCTGAACCGCCATGGACGTGTGTTAAAACGAAAGTTAGAAACCGGCGCCGCCGCTATGTTGTTTGCCTTCGAGGTGAACCCCCGAACGCCGGACATGCCACCACGAGGAAGTCATGAATGAACACCCGCGTCACTGGCGCCTGGCCGGTATCGGATTGTTCGTGATCCTGTCCTCTCTGACGGTCGTTGTTTACCGGCCGGCCCTGGATACACCGTTCCTGTATGATGATACCTATCTGATTCTGGAAAACCAGGGGATCCGGGATCCCGCCAATGTGTCGTATTTCGTTACTTACAACCGCCCGTTGGTGGCCGTCAGCTATGCCATGGATTTTGCCCTGCACGGACTCGATCCCAGGGGCTACCGGCTGCTCCAGCTCTTGCTGCACCTGTTGAACGGCGGTTTGCTGGCATTGCTGGCGCAGCGTTTATATATCTTTTTCCACGACCCAAAGGCGTCCTCGCCGGCCTGGCTGCCGGTGATCGCCGCGCTGGGGGCGGGACTGTTCCTGTTGCACCCTGTCCATTCCCTGACTGTGATCCTGGTGTCGGCCCGTTCCGGTATGATGTGCACTTTTTTTTACCTGGCCGGGCTGCTGCTGTTTATCCGCTGGATGGAGCGGGAATTCCGGGGCCGTCTGTGGCTGGCTGTGGCCGGCCTCTATCTGGCGGCCGGCCTGTGCAAGGAAATCGCCGTCACGTTTCCGGTGATGGCCGCCCTGATGTTGTTCTACGTGCGACGAAAATCCGCAGTGGCTGGCTGGCTGCGACCCTCCCTGAAGCTTTTCGGTTTGCTGGCCCTCATCACCGGCGGCCTGGTGCTGCACGCCATAGGGTTTCAGTATGGTCCGTCCGTCGGGGAGGGTGTTCTGCCCTTCACCCGGTGGGAATACGCCCTGACCCAGGCCCAGGTCGTAGTGTCGTATCTGGTGATGATCATTGTTCCGTTTCCGGGCTGGCTGTCCATCGATCATGACATCGCGGTGATCCGCACGCCGCTGGATCCCCTCTTTTTGGCGGCCGGGCTGACAATGCTGGCCGTATTCGTCGGCGGTTACTTCCTATGGCGGCGCCGACGGATCGGAACTCTTTTCGGGCTCGTTTTCTTTTTCGTTGCCCTGGCACCCACGTCCAGCCTGATGCCCATCGCCGATCTGATGATGGATTACCGTCTCTATCTGCCGTCGGCCGGGTTTGTTTTGGCGGTGGTGTTCGTTCTGGGCCGGTGCAGGGAAGGGATTGATCTGTCATCCTTCAGGAGGAAGTACGGGCCTTTCGTGCTGGCCGTATGCGTCGCCGGCTATCTGACTCTGCTGGGTGTCTGGCTGCACGAGCGGGTGACGGTTTTCGAGTCGCCGGTGAGCGTCTGGGAGGATGCCGTCCAGAAGGCGCCCGGCAAGGTCCGACCGCGTTACAACCTGTCGTACGCCTACAGCCGGCAGAACCGGCTGGCTGAGGCGCAGGCGCAAATCGAGCGAGCCCTGGAACTGGAGCCGCGCAGCACCATCCTCCACGTTGCCGCCGGCGATATTTTGCGCGAGCAGGGCCGCTACGATGCCGCCATCGCCGCCTATCGCCGCGCCCTGGATCTGGAACCCGATGCATTGCCCGTTCTTTGCAGGGTGACGTATCTGCTGGTGCAAAAGGGGGAATTGGCCCTGGCGGCCCAAAACCTGGAGCGCATTCCCCGCCGGGGAAGCGGCAAGGAGTGCCGGCTGACAGTGGCCATCTATCTGGTGGAAACCGGGCAGCTGGAGAAGGCCCTGGTCATGTATCGGCAGGTCGTGGCCGATTATCCGGTCGAAAAAAGCGCCTGGCTGAACATGGGCAACATCCTTCTGCGCCGGGGGGGTGCTGACGAAGCCGAGACATGCTACCGGACGGCACTGAGCATCGATCCCCTCTATGCCCGGGCGGAGCTGGCCCTGGGCCTGCTGTACCGGCAGCAGGGCCGCATGGCGGACGCCTGGCAACATCTGCAGGCGGCGAGCCATAAGAATCCCTACCTGGCCGAGGCCGATTATGAGCGGGCCAACTGGCTGGCCACCACCCGCCGCTACGAAGAAGCCGAACAGGTGTATGAGACCTATGTGCAGAAAAGGACTGACCGGGCGGAAGCATGGTACCGGCTGGCCCTGGTGCGCCAGGAAGTGGGAAAAACGGCGGCGGCAGCCGAAGCGCTGCGGCGCGCACTGGAGTTGGAGCCGGACGACCCATCCTATCTGGAATTATGGCAACGGGTGACTGTTCTGCCGGCGGAGTAAGCAACACAGGGGGCACCCGGCGCCCCCTGTGATTCTTCTCATGAATGGCGAGGTTTACTGGACGGCGTTGCCGGCATTATTCCGGATGGCACCATCGGTCATGATGTAGAACCGCCGGTTGGTGTTGTCGCCATCATCCGGGGTGGCGGTGAAGGCGAAGCCGCCGCTGCTGCCCGTGCCGGAGAAGGTGTAGCCGTCGAACGCCGCCGTTCCGGTGGAAAAGCGGTCATCGAGGTTGCCCTGGGTGTACAGGTTGGCCAGGGTGCCGTAGGCGGTGTTGGTGCTCTTGGCAATATAGGCCATCTCGGCCGAGGCAATGTTGCGCAGGGTGGCCTGGGCGGCCTTCTCTTCGGAAACCTTTTTGGATTCCAGCAGGCTGGGCACCGCGATGATGACGATGATGCCGATGATCACCACCACAATCAACAACTCGATGAGGGAGAAACCTGATTTGTTCATAAAAGCCTCCTTGTATCAGGGTTTTACTGTATATCGTCGGATCACTCCGCAGGGCGGTCAGATCCGACGATGTTCAGATGGCATTGTTTGGTTTTGACACGACAAACAGTCAGCAGTCAACTGCCGGGTCAATCAGAAATCAGATCAGCCGCCACATGTTCGTGGTTGTCCACGAATCGACAAAAAAAAAGCGGGGTAGACCCCGCCTTTTTTAATGAAATAAGTTTACTGGACCGCGTTGCCGGCGTTGTTGCGGATGGCGCCGTCGGTCATGATGTAGAAGCGCCGGTTGGTGTTATCGCCATCATCCGGGGTGGCGGTAAAGGAAAAACCGCCGCTGCTGCCCGTACCGGAGAAGGTATAGCCGTCGAATGTCGCCGTTCCGGTGGAAAAGCGGTCATCGAGGTTGCCCTGGGTGTACATGTTGGCCAGGGTGCCATAGGCCGTGTTGATGCTTTTGGCAATGTAGGCCATCTCGGCCGAGGCAATGTTGCGCAGGGTGGCCTGAGCGGCTTTCTCTTCGGAAACCTTCTTGGATTCCAGCAGACTTGGCACTGCGATGATCACGATGATGCCGATGATCACGACAACGATCAGCAACTCAATCAATGAAAAACCTTTTCTGTTCATCCGAACCTCCATTCAAATATTCTGATATATCTATAGCAAACCAAATGCCATTCCGGTACATTCACTGAATCCTTTTCTTTTCTCTCAGTTATCATTCGCGACAAAAATAAGTGTACCTCAAATATCAAAATTTGTCACCAAAAATTGACAAATCTCGGTACCCCGTCAGTGAATTCCCAGTTTTTGCATGCGATGGCGCAGGCTGCGGTAGCTGACGTTCAACAGCCGGGCCGCCTCGATCTGCACACCGCCACATCGGGCCAGCGCCTGACGGATGATCCGCCGTTCCATTTCCTGAAGGTATGGCTCCAGGTCCAACCCATCTTCGCCGATGGTAACCGGCGCGACTTCCGCCGAGGGACCCGGTGCTTCGGCCGGGCCGTGGCGAAGCTCCATGAAATTTTCTTCCCGGATTTTGTCGGTGGTTTCCAGGGCCACCGCCCGCTCGATGGTGTTTTCCAGTTCCCGGACATTGCCCGGCCAGGAGTAGCCGTTCAGGACGGCCATGGCCGCCGGCGTCAGGCCGCTGATGGATTTGCCCAGGCCGGTGGTGTACTTTTTTACGAAGTGACTGACCAGTTCGGGGATATCCTCAGCCCGTTCCCGCAGCGGCGGCAGATGAATGGGAATCACCGCCAACCGGTAGTAGAGGTCTTCGCGGAACCGGTCCTCCTTGATCAGCTGGAGCAGGTTCTGATTGGTGGCGGCGATGATCCGGACATCCACTTCGATTTCTTCCACCCCGCCCAGGCGACGAATTCGCCGGCTCTGGATGGCCCGCAGCAGCTTGACCTGCATGGACGGTGACGTTTCCGCAATTTCATCCAGAAAAAGAGTGCCTTTGTGGGCAGCCTCGAACAGGCCCCGCTTGGGGGTGGTGGCGCCGGTGAACGCGCCCTTCTGATAACCGAAAAGCTCACTCTCCAACAGGGTTTCGGGGAAGGCGCCGCAGTTGATGGAAACGAACTCGTTTTCCTTGCGGGGACTGGATTCATGAATGATGCGGGCGATCAGCTCCTTACCCGTGCCGCTCTCCCCGGTCAGGAGAATGGTGCTGTTGGTGGGGGCGATGACCCCGATGGTCTTGTAAATCTTGATCATGACCGGCGATTTGCCGATGATCCGCGGCGGCTTGGGTGTGTCAGCGGCCGGGCTGATGCGTTTACCGCTCTGGCGGATCTTCTCGGCCGCCTGATGCACGATCCGTTTCAGCTCATCCACGTCGAAGGGTTTGGTGATGTAATCATATGCACCGTACTTGAGGGCGTCGATGGCGCTGTCCGACGAGGCATAGGCGGTGATGAGGATGAAGGCGCTCTCCGGCGAGCGCTGCTGCACGATTTGCAGCAAATCGAGACCGCTGCCATCTTCCATGCGCAGATCGGAGATGATTACTTCGAAAGGCTGTGTTTCCAGCAGGCTGGCGGCTTCGGTGATTCCGGCGGCGGTGGCCACCGTGAAACCATCCTCCCGGAAAACATATTCCAGCAGCTCGCGCATGGACTGTTCGTCATCAACGATTAATACTCTCATGACAGTGGCAGTCCCTCCTGATGTTTTGGCAGATAGATGCGAAACATGGTGCCGCTCTGGTCATCGCTGTCCACCTCGATGCTGCCCTGATGGTCGGCGATGATCCGGTAGACGATGGCCAGGCCCAGCCCCAGGCCGCCTTTGAAACGGCTGTAAAAAGGCTCGAACAGGTTCTGGATTTCCTGTTTGCTCATGCCGTGACCCTGATCCGTGAATTCCACGATGAAATGACGGATGTCATCCAGGCAACGGATACCGATGGTTCCGCCGGTGGGCATGGCTTTTTTGGCGTTGGAGGACAGGTTCCAGAAAACCTGTCTGAGCTGATCCGGATCGCCGTAGACCACCATGGACTCCACCCGGAAATCGGTGTCGATCCGGTATTTGCCCGCGGCATCGGGTTCGTTCGCCACCAGGGTCATGGTTTCGGTGATGACCTGCCGCAGGTCGACGGATTGCGGCTGAAATTTGCCGGACCCGGCAAATTCGAGAAAATTGGATACAATGCGGTTCAGGCGCCGTGATTCGCGCAGGACAATATCCATCAGGTGCTGGCCGCTGACGGATGGGAGCTGTTTCTGCAACACCTGGATGGAACCCATCATCGAGGCCAGGGGATTGCGGATTTCATGGGCCAGGGCGGCCGACAGATTCCCGATGGCCACCATTTTCTTCTGGGTGTTGATTTCATCCTGCAGGCGCTTGATTTCCGTCAAATCCTGAAAAATGAAAATGTAGCCGGCCACGTCCGCACCGCGCATCAGCAAAGGGGATACGGAAAGCCCGATGTATTTTCCGGCATTGTCGGCGGAAAATTCGATCCACTTTTCCGTACGCAGGGTGTTTTCGGCCGAACGGGTAAACCGCTTCAGCTCCTCCTGTTCGGCAAGATTGACGGTGAACAGCGCCAGGGCATCCCGTCCGATGGCGCCTTCCTCATGGATTTCAAGTATTTCCAGTCCCATCCGGTTGATCTTGACGATCCGGAAATCAATGTCCGTGGTCAGCAACCCGCTGCGCAAGCTGGCCAGGATGTATTCGTTGTAATCCTTCAGATCCTGAATTCGGTCCGACTGCTGGGCCATCAGTTGCCGCGTGCGGCGCAGCCGCTCGGCCAGAAATCCCGTCAGCAAACCCACCAGGCTGTATCCCAGGAGATAGATTTCGATGGAGAATAGAAATGATTTCAGGGATTCCATGTCCGAAGGGGTCGTACTGAACAGAAAATAGTACACGAAATGGATGGTAACGATGCAGGCGCAGGCCAGGACCGTCACCACCAGAACACCGACCAGTTCGAGAAACAGGCTGGAATAAGTGATGATGAAGATATACAGGAGGAAAAACGGATTGCCCGTGACACCGGTGGAAAAAACGATGAAGGTGGCCAGGCTCAGGTCGAATGCCAGGTGAATGCAGACGATCAGCTTCCGGTGCGTGGCCAGCCAGCGGTTCAAAAACAATGACAGCAGACTGAACGCGAGGATGACGAGCAGCAGGTAGTGAAAAGAAAGAACCAGTTCGTACTGGTGTTTGAAAAAATTGGTCCAGTGGAGGGAAAAGATGAGAACCGAACAGAGTACGATGCGTCCCGCGATGACGAGATTAAGGCGGTTTCGGATTTCATCCATGTTTGAACAACAGAACCCCGGGCGGGTGGGCCCCCCGGGACGGCAAATCCGCAGAAGAATCAGCCACGGCGAGCGGCGCCGGCGATTTTGTTGATCAGGGTGAAGAGGGGCAGATACATGGAAACGATGATCGTCCCGACAGTCACGCCGAGAAAAACAAGGAGCAACGGTTCCATCATGGCCATCAGATTGGCGACGGCGCGATCCACTTCGTCTTCGTAGAACATGGCGATACGATCCAGCATGTTGTCCAGTTCACCCGTCTGTTCGCCGACGCTGGTCATCTGAATAACCATGGCCGGAAACATGCCGGATTCCTCCATGGGTGTGGACATGTTCTTTCCGGCCTCCACCTCGCTCTGGACCATCTTGATGGTATCCTCGTAGATGGCGTTTCCGGCGGCCCGGGAGGTGATGTCAAGGGCCTCGATGATGGGGATACCACTGGAAATCAGGGTGCTCAACGTTTTGGTGAAGCGCGCGATGGCGATCTTTTTCAGCAGGATGCCGATGATGGGTATTTTCAGCAAGACCTTATCGATAAAATGTCGTCCCTTGGGAGTTTCATACCACTTCTTGATGCCGTAGATGACCAGTCCGATGAGGATGATGATGACGATGGCGAAACGGCCCAGGAAATTGGATACTTCGATGACGATCCGCGTCAGCAGGGGCAGCTCGGCGCCCAGACCTTCAAACAAGGTTGCAAAGGTGGGAATGACGAGCCACAAGAGCAGAAACACGGCAATGCCGGCAACGGAAATAACCACGGCCGGGTAGACCAGGGCCGACTTGATGGAGGCCTTCAGCTTGACGATTTTTTCCATGTAGGCGGCCAGTCGTTTCAGGATGACGTCCAGAATACCGCCGGTCTCACCCGCTTTCACCATGTTGGTGTAGAGTGCGTCAAAGGTTTTCGGATGTTTGGCCATGGCTTCCGCTAGCGAAAGGCCGCTTTCCACATCGCGCTGGACCTGGAAAAGGATCTGCTGGAATGTGGCTTTTTCCTGCTGTGAGCCCAGAATGCGCAGGCATTGCACCAATGGCAAGCCGGCGTCGATCATGACGGCAAACTGACGGGTAAAAAGGGCGATGTCCTTGTCGGAAATGCGGCGCTTGAACGTGGGCAGGGAAATTTCCTTGCCCTTCTCCTTGACGCTGATGGGGTTGATCTGCTCACTGCGCAGCATGGAGAGCAGTGCCTGCTTGTTGCTGGCAAATCGCTCGCCGGATATCATGGTACCCGAAGCAAGGTTGCGGCCTTTGTACTCATATGTTGGCATATGAAGCTCCCTTCGCGGTTAAAGGAATTACCTGGGGCGGCCCAGCGGCGGCTGGGGACGCGGCCGGCTGCCCAGGGGGGATGCCGCGCCGCTTGGCTGCAAAATACCGACGCCTCTTTTGATCAGATCCTGTAGTTCCAACGGATTGGGGGATTTAGACATGGCCATTTCCAGTGAAATCTGTTTGGACATGTGCAGGGTGGCCAGGGCCTGGTTGAAGGTCTGCATGCCATGCTCCTCCTGGCCGGCCTGCATGGAGGAATACAGCTGGTGCACCTTGTCCTCGCGGATCAGGTTGCGAATAGCCGGGGTGGGGATCAGCACCTCCATGGCCATGACACGACCCACCCCGCCCAATTTGGGCAGCAGGGTCTGGCAGAGCACTCCTTCCAGGACCATGGACAGTTGGGTCCGAATCTGTTGCTGCTGATGAGCCGGGAAAACATCGATGATGCGGTTCACCGTGCTGACGGCCGTATTCGTGTGGAGGGTCGCCAGCGTCAGGTGGCCCGTTTCCGCCACCCGCAGGGCGGATTCGATGGTCTCCAGATCACGCATCTCGCCGACCAGCACAATGTCAGGGTCCTGGCGCAGAATCACGCGCAGGGCGTTGGTGAAGGTGTGGGTGTCGCTCTGGATCTCCCGTTGATTCACGATGCAGTTGCGGTGGGGATGAAGAAATTCGATGGGGTCTTCCAGGGTGACAATGTGCTCGTGCCGTTCCCGGTTGATTTTGTCGATCATGGTGGCCAGGGTGGTCGATTTGCCACTGCCGGTGGGGCCGGTTACCAGGATCAGCCCACGCGGCTTCTCGCACAAACGGGAAACAATAGAGGGGAGGCCTAATGCTTCAAAACTTTTAATTTCGAATGGGATCAATCGAAATACCGCCGCGATGGCACCGCGCTGGTAAAATATGTTGCCGCGGAATCGTGAGACGTCCTTGATGCCAAAAGAAAAATCAAGTTCCAGGTTCTCTTCCAGACGGTGTTTCTGTGAATCGGTCAGGACGCTGTAAGCCAGTCGTTTGGTCTCCGCTGCAGAGAGAGGCGGCATGTCGAGGGGGCGCAACCGGCCGTCAATCCGGACCTGGGGCGGGGATCCCGTGGTGACGTGCAGGTCGGAACCGCCCAGTTCTTTTAGTTTTCGTAAAAGTTCGGGTAAAGAAACCATTGTTTCCTCAAAACTGAACAGAATATTTTCTTCACGAGCATTATAACATTTTTAATATTTACACCAACATTATTTTCCGTGTGTTCCAAATCAGTTCCAAAAAAGTAACAATTAATCCTTGACCGTTTCCCGCAAAACCTCTTCGATGGTGGTTACACCGTCCCTGATCTTGATCAGTCCGCTTTGCCGGAGGCTGATCATGCCTTCTTCGATGGCCTTGCGCCGAAGTTCACGGGCGGAAGCACCGATGAGGATCAGTTCCTGGATTTCGTCGGAGATGGGCATGATCTCGAAAAGGCCCATTCGGCCCTTGTAGCCGGTGTTGGAACATGTGTCACAACCGGTGCCCTTGTAGATAACAAGTTCTTTGGCTTCTTCCGGCGAAAAACCGATGTCCACCAGGGTCTTCTTGGGAACCTTGTCTTCGGTTTTGCAATTTTTGCAGATGCGGCGAACCAGGCGCTGGGCGCAGATCAGCAGCAGGCTGTTGGCGACGAGGAAGGGTTCGATGCCCATGTTCAGGAGACGATTGATGGTGGACGGGGCATCGTTGGTGTGCAGGGTGCTCAGCACCAAGTGGCCGGTCAACGCCGCTTTGATGGCGATTTCAGCTGTTTCGAAGTCACGGATCTCGCCCACCAAGATGATGTTGGGGTCCTGGCGAAGAAAGGAGCGAAGCGAGGCGGCAAAGGTCAGACCGACAGTTTCGTGAATTTGAACCTGGTTGATGCCGAAGAGGTTAAATTCCACCGGATCCTCGGCCGTCATAATGTTGGTGTCCGGCTTGTTGAGCTGGCTGAGCGAGGAGTAGAGGGTATTCGTCTTGCCGCTGCCGGTGGGGCCGGTCACCAACACCATACCGTAGGGTTTCCGGATGACATCTTCGAACCGGGTGAGAGAGGAGGGCTCCATGCCCAGCTTGGTCAAATCCAGCATCAGATTGGCCCGGTCCAGGATACGAAGCACGATTTTTTCACCGAAGATGGTCGGCAGCGTAGAGACACGGAAATCGATCTCCTTCTTTTTGCCCTCAACGCTGGTGGTGATCTTGATACGGCCGTCCTGCGGCAGCCGTTTTTCCGCGATGTCAAGCTTGGCCATGATCTTGACGCGGGAGGTCAGGGCGTCCTTCAACTTAAGCGGCGGAGTCATTACGTTGTAAAGGATACCGTCCACCCGGTAACGGACGCGGAATTCCTTTTCATAGGGCTCGATATGGATGTCGGAGGAGTCCCGTTTGATGGCGTCGAGGAGAATCAGGTTGACGAGCCGGATGATGGGCGCTTCTTCGCTGGAGCGCTGGAGCTCATCCACATCCATTTCCTCTTCTTCCTCTTCCAGCTCCAGATCGAATTCATCTTTCCCTTTTTTCTGCTCGATGCTCAACTCATCGTAGACTTTTTTCAATTCCATGGAGTGAGGGGTGCCGTAATATTTTTCGATGGCTCGGACAATGGCTCCTTCGGAAGCGATAACCGGTTCGATGTTGAAGCCGGTCATGAACTTGATGTCATCCATGGCGAACACGTTGGAGGGATCGGTTGTGGCGATGGTGAGAGTAGATCCGACCCGGCTGAGGGGCAGAACCTGATATTTCTGGGCGGTTTCCAGTGGGATTAGCTTCACCACATCCGGATCGACTTCGAAATAGTCCAAGTTGATGGCCGGAACGCCATACTGCCGGCTGAGTACACTGGTGATGTCATCTTCCGTGATGAAATTCAATTCCACGAGAATGGAGCCCAGCTTGCCACCGAATTTCTTCTGGTGTTCAAGGGATTGATTCAGCTGATCGGAGGAGATCAGTTTTTCTTTTAAGAGCAGGTCACCAATTTTGGTACTCATATGATTTTAAATCCATTTATAAGCGGGAATCGATAAAATCGTAAGCAACTTCCCTTAAAATGTCAAGTCCTGAATGAGATCAGGCGATTTGAACGCCAGGAATTCAGCGACTCGCGGCCCCATGTTTGCTAATCAGAAAGATTTTACCGCAATTTAGTAAAAAAAATAACACAAAATACGAAGAATAGTCGCGATCCCCCGGTTCTGGTTAGTGAATGTTCTATCGGGCGTCACATCCGCACCGGCCTGTTACTTGCCGATGCAGAAAGTGGAAAAGATCCGTTCCAGGATATCATCAACCGTTGTCCGGCCGGTGAGCTCATCCAGGGCTCGAACCGCACGGCAGAGATGATACAGGATGTATTCCTCGGACACACCCTCCCCGGCCGCGTCCAGGGACAGTCGGAGTTCCACGTGGGCGTTGCGGAGACACTGTTGCTGCCGTATGTTGGTAATGAGACTGTTTTCCATTTCCGGCCGGAAAGAAGGGGGGATCAGCCGTTCGTGGATGGCCTTGCGCAGCGCATCCAGCCCCTCACCGGTCAGGGCGGAAACGGGGATGACCTCGTGATCGGGTACCATCCGGCTGATGTCGGCAGCGGAAATCCGGGGCGGGAGATCCTGTTTGTTGAGGACCACGATCAGGTTATCCTGAGGCAGGGAGTGAACCAGGCTGAGTTCATCCGGCAGCAGCCCGAGAGTGGCGTCCATGACATGCAGAATGATGTCCGCCTGTCCGGCCGCCGTATAGCTACGCTCGACGCCCAGTTTCTCCACCACGTCTTCCGAAGGGCGAATGCCCGCCGTATCCATGAGGATCAGCGGAATCCCGAACAACTGGGCCGGTTCGCGCAGCACGTCGCGCGTCGTGCCCGAAATCTCCGTGACGATGGCCCGGTCTTCTCCTAGCAGTCGGTTGAAAAGGCTCGATTTGCCCACGTTGGGCCGGCCGGTGATGACCAGGTTGACACCACGGCGCAGAAGATGACCCAGCCGGAAATTTTCCTCCAACGCCGCCAGGGACGTGGCGACGGATTCCATCTCCACCGTCAAACGGGCCGTCGGTTCCGTGTCCGGCAGATCTTCTGCGAATTCAACGGCGGTCTCGAGATGCGAGATGATGCCAATGAGTCGATCCTTCAGGGGACGGATGGTCCGGGAGACGCTCCCTTCCAATTGTTTTTCAGCGATACGGGCCTGGTAGCTGGTGCGGGAATCAATCAGATCACGAACCGCCTCAGCCTGGGACAGGTCCATTTTGCCGTTAAGGAAAGCGCGGAGGGTGAATTCCCCCGGCCAGGCCAGCCGGGCCCGATCCTGCAGCACCAGGTTCAGAATTTCCGCGGCGAGCACCGGTGAACCGTGATGGGATATCTCGCCCATGTCCTCGCCGGTGTAGGAATGCGGCGCGGCGAAGTAGGCCACCATCACCTGGTCGATGGTCTGGCCGGTGCGGGGATCCACCAGGGCGCCGAAGCACATCCGATGGCTGGTCAGGTGGTTGCGCTCACCGCGCGGCTGGAAGATACGTTGGAGAACGGCCAGGGTATCGGGGCCGCAGAGGCGGATGATGCCGAGGGCACCCCGGCCGGGCGGGGTGCTGACGGCCGCGATGGTCTCGGTGAGCTGGCCTGGATCAAAACGGGTCATACCGCTACGATTTTTTCTTGGTCGAAGGTTTGGCGGCGGCTTTCTTGCCGCGGTTGTTGACGGATTTCCGGAAGCTCGGCAGCACATGTTCCACCAGTTTCTGCAAGCCCCATGAGAACACGTTGCTGAAGAGGAAGTAAATGACCACGCCGCTGGAGAGATTGAGAAAGATGAACGTGAAGACGACGGGCATGAGGTACATCATCTGCTTCTGCATCTTGTTGTCCTGGCCGGGGGCCGCCGGGGTCTGCTTCATCTGGATGATCATGGTCGCGCCCATGAGAATGGGGGTCACATAATAGGGGTCTTTGGAGGAAAGATCGTTGATCCAGAATATCCAGGGCTGGTGCCAGAATTCGATGGACAACTCGATCATGCGATAAAAGGCGATCAGAAAGGGGAACTGAATAATCAGCGGCAAACAGCCGCCCATGGGATTCACGCCGTGTTCCTTGTACAGGCCCATGACTTCTTGGTTCATCTTCTGGCGGGCTTCCGCCGACTTCTGGCCCTTGTACTTCTGTTGAATGGCCTTGATCTGCGGCTGCAGGTTCTGCATTTTCTTCATGCTTTTCATCTGCATGTAGCGCAGGGGGAAGACGACCACGGTGATGAAAAACGTCAGGACGATGATGCTCCAGCCCCAATTGGGGATGAATGAATTCACCCAGAGCAGGGCATAATAGAGGGGTTTCACCAGAAAGGAAAACCAACCGTAATCGATGACCTGCGTGAGTTCCAGGCCCATGGCCGACAGGATGCGGTAGGATTTGGGGCCCAGGTAAAGGGTTAGGGGTGTTTCGGGGGGCGCCGGACAGATCAGGCTGACGATGTGCACCGTCACCGGATCGGGCATGGCCAGTTCATCCGTGGCCTCCGGTTGTTTCAGCCAGACCCGATTGACGACTTCCACCGCCGGAAAAGGGCGGTAGGGGATGGCGACGGCGGCGAAGAACTTTGTCTGGACACCGGCCCAGCGCAAGGGGCCGGTTATGGTGCGCATGCCGTCCTTTTCCTCGGCGACATCGGGCCCCATAAGAGTATCGGCGGAATTGCCCTCCAGGTACACGGCGTGTGGTGGCAGCATGTTGCCGTCGGTGGGTACCAGGTTGTGATTGGTGAGGCCCGGTCCCAGCCGCAGATAGGCGTCCATCGGAAGGTCTCCGGCCATGACCCGGCAAGAGATCTGCAATTGATAAGGTTTGCTAAGCAGAAAAGAGATGACTTTTTCAACCAGCAATCCGCTTCGCTGGTAAAGGAACTGCACCCGTCTGACCTTGCCCAAGGCGGTTTCCGTCTCATTCTCAATGATTTCATAATGGACGGAATTGACTTCCTTCTCCATTTCGGCATCGTCGGGGATGGCCAGGGACAGAAAGGACGGGAAATCATCCGGCAGATCGTGGGGCACAAGATCCAGCGGATCCGCCGATTCTTCACTGTATTCTTTCAGAATAAAGTTTCTGAGTATTCCGCCACGATTATCCAACCGGGCGGTATACAAACGGGTGTCGATGGTGATGGTCTCGGGCGATGCCTGGGTGACCGGCGCCGATTCCAATGTCGTCTCCGCCGCGGGTTCGGTGTCAGAAACGGGCGGGGGCGGCGGGACAATGGCTGTGGGTTCGTCGGCCGGGCCGGATTCGGGTGAAACGGCCGGCGGTTGTTCCGGAGTTGACGGCGAGGTCCGTGGGGCGGCTGTTTTGGGTGACGGTTCGGTTAGCGGGGGGCTGGTCTTCTGGAACAGCAGGTTAAATCCGATTAACACTGCGATGGACAATGCAATTGCGACAAATAGTCTTTTTTCCATGACCGCTCCGATGGTATATTCCAAAAAAACAGCTACGTTTCGCGGTACGCCGTCTGATAACAAGCCACGACGAATCTTCCCGAACCGAACCCGTCCTCCCCGGTGAGCCGGTACCGGCTGTCGGGAACACTCCATCTCATCCGGACAGGGCGGGAACGTTCATCCGGTTTTCCCGTCGGACACGTTGTCACGTTTCTTCCGGTCATGATTTCATGACGGGGGAATTTTCCGGATGATCTGGACCACGGCGGCCCGGTACACGTGCTCTAAGTCGCTGTACGTGGCGGAGGCAGCAATTTTGCGGGCATTGATGACGATATCGAGAAACACTGGCCCCAGTGGTCGGTTTCGCCGGAAAATTTCCCGAAAGAGTCGTTTGACACGGTTACGGGTCACAGCCGAACCGATCTTCCGGGATGCGGTGATGCCCAGACGATGACAGGAATAGGCATTCTGGCGATAATAAAGAACAAAAAAACGGGTTTCCAGTGAACGCCCGTTTTTGTATATCTCCTGAAAGTCTGATCGACGTTGGAGACGATGCTGGACGAGAAGCCGGCAGTCATCATCCCATTCAACGGAAAGGTCAGACGGCAAGACGCTTTCTTCCTTTGGCGCGCCGACGATTCAGCACTTTGCGACCGCCCTTGGTGGCCATCCGGCTGAGAAAACCATGCGTTTTCGCTTTTTTCCGATTATTTGGTTGAAACGTTCTCTTCATCCTTACGTACTCCTGTCCGCTTTAGAAGTGCATATATATAACGGAGAAGGTAGACAATGTCAAGCAAGACTTGGCGAAAACGAGTTTATTGCGCCGTATGGCGATCACCGTTTGTCGTATTTCCATGCGCCAATCTTGATCCTGAAGCGGGCATTTCAGCCGTCAGAAGGACGATGTGGCGCCTCGGTCCTCCCCGGAGCGACTGAATCGTCGTCGGGCCAAAACAATCGTCCATACAAGTTATTGTAATAAATGTCTTTTTATGAGATACTAACAAAGCGGTCATGATGAACTAACATTCAGCGGACATAGTAATCCGTTCTGAATATGTCGGCGAATTCCGGCAAAAGGATTTGAACATGGCCGTGCGATGTATCGACCTATCGGACAGGTGCCTTGCGGATCCAGACCAGCCGGCCGAAAAGGAGTTCTGGGAGACAGGTTTACGCGTCATGAAGAAAAGGATCCACATCCGCTCGGCCAAAATCGGCTTTCCCGCCAGACTGGCGGCCATCGATATCGGTTCCAACGCCATGCGCTTCATCGCCGCTGATTTTACTTCCGCGAGAGCTTATTCCCTCCTCGAATCGGAGCGCTACCCGGTCCGGTTGGGGCATGATGTGTACCTGTCAGGCAAACTGGCGCGGGAAACCATGCAGGCGGCCATCGAGGGCCTGCAGCATTTCAGGCGGAAAATGGAGGAGTTCCAGGTTCCCCTTTATTGGACGGTAGCCACGAGTGCCGTCAGGGAAAGCAAGAACGGCAGTGATTTTCTGGAGCGAATCCTCCATGAGGTGGGTCTGAAGGTGGAAGTCATCACCGGCTCGGAAGAGGCGCGGCTGGTCCATCTGGCTGTTCGCAGCCGCATACCGCTGGGACAGAAGCAGTGGATCCTGGCGGATCTGGGCGGCGGCAGCGTGGAGGTTTCTCTGGTGGACGGGCAAGGTGTGCGCTGGAGTGAATCCCACACCATGGGGAGTGTCCGGTTGCTGGAAGAACTGGCCGGTGCCGGTGAGGAGCCCGGCCGGTACCGACGCTTGCTGAGTGAGTATATCTCCACTTTGCGCATCCCGTCATTCACCAAATACACCCAGCCCGCCGGTTTCATCGCCACCGGCGGCAATATCGAATCCCTGGCCAAGCTGGCCAATGCGCCGCTGAACGGAGAGGGTGTCAATGTATTGCCGCTGAAGGATTTGCAGAAGGTGATCGAATCACTGTCCCGTCTCTCTTTCCATCAACGGGTGGATATCCTCGATCTGCGCGAGGACCGGGCCGACGTCATTCTGCCGGCGGCGCTGGTATATGAGCGCCTGGCGGTGCTGGCCGGACTTGAGGAGATTCTCGTACCCAATGTCGGCGTCAAGGAGGGGGTGCTGCTCGACCTGGCGGAGTCCCTGAGCCTGGAGGCCGGCGAGGAAGACGCCCAGGAAAAACTGATTATGGACGCGGCCGTCAATCTCGGGCGGCGCTATTTGTTCGAAGAGGATCACGCCCGGCAGGTGGCCCGGTTGGCCCTCCTGATTTTCGATCAGCTGACGGAGCTCCACCGCCTGGGCCAGGACGAACGACGCATGCTGATGGCGGCGGCCATATTGCACGAGATCGGCGTGTACATCAGTTACCATAAGCATCACAAGCACTCCTACTACATCCTCGCCAATTCCGATCTGCCGGGTTTTTCCTCGCGGGAGATGGAGATCATCGCCAATGTCGCCCGCTATCATCGCAAGAGCGAACCCGGCAACCGCCACGCCAATTTCGCCACGCTGAAAAATGAGGATCAGGAGCGGGTGCAGAAGCTGGCGGCGCTGCTGCGTTTGGCTGACGCCATGGATCGGGAGCATTTGCAGAAGGTGCAACGCATCGAGGCCCGGATCACCGACAAACAGGTGACTCTCCTGCTGGTGGCCAGCGGAGATCTGCTCATCGAGCGGTGGGCCCTCAAGAAAAAGTCATCCCTGTTCAACCGGACGTTTCAGCGTACCATCGAGTTTCAGACCAAAACGGCAGGAGAAAAATAGCATGGATGCCATACCCGGAAAACTCATCGCCGTCGAGGGGCTGGACGGATCCGGCAAATCGACCCAGATTCATCTGCTGCACCAGTGGCTGCGCGGCCTGGGCTGCAAGGTGTTTTTCTCCGAATGGAACTCCAGCGAAATGGTCAAGGGCGCCACGCGCAAAGGCAAGAAAAAGCAGCTCCTGACTCCGACCACATTCAGCCTGATTCACGCTACGGATTTCGCCGACCGCTACGAGCGCCAGATCCTGCCCATGCTGAAAGGCGGGTATATCGTCCTGTGCGACCGCTACATGTTCACGGCCTTCGCCCGGGACGGCGTGCGGGGGTGTGATCCCGCCTGGTTGCGTGAACTGTACGGTTTCGTGCGCAAACCGGATATCACCTACTATTTCCGGTTGCCGCTGGAAACGGCCCTGGGACGGATCCTGGAAGGCCGTCCACAGTTGAAATTTTTTGAGGCGGGTATGGATATCGGTTTGTCCGCCGACATTTTCGAGAGTTTCCGCCTGTTTCAGGGCAAAGTCAAGGAACACTATGACCGGCTGGCTGATGAGTATGGATTCACTGTCGTGGATGCCACGCTGCGGATTCCCGAGCAGCAGGCGGTGGTTCGCCGAATTTTCCAGGAACGCATCGACCTGGCGCGATTCCGGCAACGGGTGCAACAATGAAAAAACAGTGCTACGGTAATCCTCCTCCGGGTGTCAAACTGGAAAACCTCCGCGGCGCCCTGATCGTCATTGAGGGCGCGGACTCCTCCGGCCGATCCACCCAGATCGCCGAGCTGTCTGAATGGCTGGAACAAAAAGGCTATGCCGTCGCCCGCAGCGGGCTGACCCGTTCCATTCTGGTGGGATCGGATTTGGACAAGGCCAAGGAAGGAAACGTGTTAAGTCCGCGGACCATGTCATTGTTCTATGCCACGGATTTTTACGACCAGCTGGAAAATTCCATCATTCCCGCCCTGCGGGCCGGCTATATCGTTCTGGCGGACCGGTACATCTATACACTCATTGCCCGCGATTCCATCCGCGGCGGGAATCCGGGCTGGCTGGATTCGTTATATTCCCAGGCACTCATGCCCAATGCCGTTTTCTTCCTGATGACCTCCACCCGCAATCTGATGGAGCGGACCCTGTCCACCCATTACCGTTTGGATTACTGGGAGTCGGGGATGGACTTGGGCTTGTCCCGGGACTGGTATGAGAGTTTTATCCTTTACCAGCGACGGCTGCGCACGGAGTTCAAGAAACTGCAGCAGCGCTACGGTTTTGAGATGATCAATGCCAATCGTTCCGTCAGTGCCATTCAGAAGGAATTACGGGCGCGAGTGGATATCGTTCTGGAACGGGTATACCAGCGCGCATGAGCGGAGAGAACTCCGGGTGTCCAATCCCGCCTGGGCGATGGAGGGCGGGATGCAGTCAATCACTTTCGGGAATCATGGATTATGACCAAACCTAAAAAAGATTTATTGCCCAAACTAGTGCAGGAGCTGCATGCCGTACGGGCGGATCTGGACATCATTTTGGATCAGTACGCCATTCGGGTGAAATCAGTGATCGCGGAATGCCTGCGTCAGCTGGAGGGCGAGGAGATCATCGGCGATAAAACACCGGCGCCTTCACCCGAGCAATTGCGCAAAGCCCTCGATCTGTGCAAGCGGACAAAGATCAAACCGAAACAGGGTCGATCCAAGGATTTGCGTCGACTCCAAAATTTGACGGACCGTCTGGCCGAGATCTTTATGGAAGAAAGTCGCTGAAAAACGGACCGCGAGTGGATGGAATCCGTTTTTCGGTAAACCCACCGGTTGATCCGCCAGATGAGGGGTACCGGGATCGATGATTATCGCATTCATGTCGGATATCCATGCCAATTTTCCGGCGCTGGTGGCGGCGCTGGAGGAAGCGGAGCGAGCGAACGCCGCCCAGGTGGTTTTTGCCGGCGACCTCGTCGGTCGTGGACCGAATCCGGTGGAGGTCTTGCGGTTGATCCGCGGCCGCGGTTATCCGGTCATTCGCGGCAACGTGGAACGCAAGCTGGTGGCGAGGGTCGATTCAGCCGACGGAAAGGATGCCGTCGCGTCCCGCAAAAAGAATCTCGGTTGGACCGCCGCGTGCCTGGGGCCGGCCGAGTGGGAATTCCTTCGCTCTCTGCCCGAGGAGCTCAGCCTGGAGATCGCCGGGCGGCGGGTGCGGGTGGTGCACGGCAGTCCCTGTTCCGATGAGGATTACATTTTTCCCAGCATCACGGCGCGCGCGCTGGCCGATAAACTGAAGGGCGATCGGCCGGATGTGCTGGTCTGCGGCCATTCCCACCTGCCGTTCACGCGCACGATCGGCGGCGTGCGGGTGATCAACTGCGGTTCGCTGGGCAGCCCATACGACGGTGATGCCCGGGGCTCATTCTGCCTGGCGGAATTCGGCGTCAGGCATCCGGTGAAAAGCCGCATCGTGCGTTTCGAGTACCCAGTCGCACGGGTGGTGGAGGATTTGCTGGAGCGACACGTTCCGGGTACGGATCCCCGGACGTACATGCTGGGTGTGCGGGATATCCGCAGGTCCATGCAGAAGGAATTTTCCGAGTGAGGAAACAGCCAAGCATGGAAAGCATCAACCTGACCTTCAGCCTGACCGGTTCCGTGACGATCACCCAGCTCTGCCGCGAGCTGGAAAAGCTGGGGTACGGCTCGGGTGAGCTGCAGACATATGCCCAGGCCGTCCGTTACCACGACACCCAAGACGGACGATTGTTCGGCAGGGGTTTGCGTTTGCAGCAGCCGGCCGAGGGCAACGTGTGGTATCTGCAGGATATTTCCACCGGTGATTGCCGGGAGATTGAGTTCGGTTCTGAGGCGGAGTCAGCGGAATTGCCCGCGGCCGTCAGCGAACTGGTTCGCGGTATGCGGCTGTTGCCTTGGCTGGACTTGCAGTCCAGGGAAAAGCGAACCGCGATCAGGTCGCCCGGGGAAGGGAATTTCGCACTCAGCTACCGGGATATTGTCTTTGGAGATGTCCTCCAAAGGGATCGAAAACAGAAGCTCCTGCTGCTTGGCGTACGGGGCAGTAAATCCGCCGCCGAAGTTGCCTATTTCGGAACCATCCTTCGTGATTTGCTCGGATTTCAACTGCTGGCCGGCGATGATCTGGAAATCGGGCTGCAGGCGTTGCACCGCCCCTTGCCGGGCGCACCGGTGCCGGATAAATACCAGGTGAACCGAAGGGACACTATCCTGAAAGCCGGTTGCAAGATTATCGGCCGCCAGGGCTATATCATGTGGGCCAACACCCCGGGAACGGCCGCCGATCTGGACCCGGAATTTCTGCACGACCTGCGGGTGGCGACGCGGCGAGCCCGTTTTGCCCTGCGGCTGATGGGCCCCTTCCTGGGGGAGTCGCGCTGTGAAGATTTGCGCCGGGAACTATCCTGGGTCGCCTCATTGCTGGGGAAAGTCCGTGATTTGGACGTCTTTTTGCACATGCTCGATCACCAGTTTCCCCAGGTGAATGCGACGGCGGCGGTCCGTGAACGCATCGAGGGCTACCTGAAAGACAAGCGGAAGGATGTGTCGGGCGCTCTTGAGACAGCGCTTGTATCGGCCCGCTATACCGAACTGTTGGAGCGCATGGAACTCATTTACCGAGAAAAGGATCGGCCGACAGGTGACGGCGAGGCCGGTGTATCGGCTCACTCCATCGCACCGGATTTTATTGAGAAGGCACTGGCGAAAATCGAAAAGAAGCAGGCTCGCGATGCCTGGGATTTCTCCGCCGTCCAGTTGCATCGGCTGCGTATCCGTTTCAAACAGCTGCGTTACACTTGCGAGTTTTTCAGCGACTTTTACGGCCAGCGGATGCGGAAAGTCATCCAGTCGTTCGTCCGTTTCCAGGATTGCCTGGGCGTGCATCAGGATGCCCAGGTGGCCATCCACAACCTGCAGGAACTGGCGCACGGCATGGAAGTGTCCGGCCGGGCCGACGCCGATGTCCTGCTTTGCATCGGCGCCCTCGTCCAGATTCAGCGCGATCTGGCCCAGACGAAAGTACAGGAATTCACCGCCATTTGGAGCAAGTTTCCCCGTAGTGTCAAGAAGCTCCGCCACTTGCTGGTGGAAGGGTAGGATCCGTCCATCGCACAAAGATCACGGCACATTATCCGGTTGACGGCGATATACAATCTTGCCGTCTACGATGGTCATATCCACCTCCATCGTTACTATTTCCTCGGATGGTATCCGCAACAGGTTCCGGTCGCAAACGGTGATGTCGGCCAGCTTGCCGGCCTTGAGCGAACCGCGGCGGTCACCCTCGAAGGCGGCACGGGCATTGTTGATGGTGTAGGCGCGCAGGGCGTCGGCCACGGAGATCTTCTGCTCGGGGAACCAGCCGCCAGGCGGGGTGCCCTGGATGGTGGTCCGGGTGACGGCGGCATGAATCAGGTATTTGGGGTGGACGTGGTACTCGGCGGCACTGGTGCCGGGCCAGTCGGAGCCGAAGCTGAGCATGGCACCGCTGTCCAGCAGGGATTTGAAGGCATAGGCGCCACGGCAGCGTTCATGGCCGATCCGCTCCTCCATCCAGCGCATGTCATCGGACAGGTGGTAGGGATTGACCTCGGCGATGACGTTCAGGGCCTTGAAACGCGGGAAATCCTGGGGGCGGATGACCTGGGCGTGGATGATGCGGAAGCCTTCAAGGTCGTGACCGAGATCGCCCATGAGCCGCTCGTAGGTGTCGAGCATCAACGCCACACCCCTGGTGCCGATGGCGTGGACATTGGCCACGAAACCGGCGTCGTAGCCGATCTTGATCAACTCATACATCTTGTCCATGTTGCCGATTTTCAGCTCCGGATCGTCGCTGGTATGGCGGCGATAGTGGCCGTAATTGTCCGGCTGGTCGTCGTACGGTTCGAAGAAAAGCGCGCCGTGGGTACCCATGATGCCGTCGATATAGCCCTTCAGGGCACCGTAGCGGAGCCAGGGATTCGGTTGTTTCGTAACCGGATGGAGGCCCATGGTCAGCCCCTTGGCCTTGAGTTCGGCTCCGCGGGACAGATCCGGTCGCAACCAGACGCGGCAGGTCAGTTCGCCGCTGGCCTGCAGCTCGACGAAGCGGGCGGTCTGGTCGGGCACAGCGATATCGTGCACCTCGACGATGCCCGACTCGGCCAGCCGCCGCAGGGCGGCCCGGTTCTCATCCAGCAGCCGGGCCGGTGATTTTTCACGGATGACCGCGCGAATGCGGCCCAGTGCGGGCGATCCGGCCTCGATCAAACCTGTGGGGCGGCCGCTTTCGTCGATCTTCATGCCGGGCAGGTGCTCGTTCTCCAGACCGGCGGCCCGCAGGGCGGCCGTATTGGCCAAAAAGAGTTCGCTGTTGAAATTGTTCAGCAGGCAGGGATGTTCAGCCGTAATGGTGTCGAAGGTATCGCGATGGGGCTCCCAGCGGCGGGTGGCGGCATTCGGGGCGCCATCCGCGCCCAACGCCCACCGCTCATAGGCGCCCCACAGTCCGCCGGTGATCCATTCGCCCGGTTCCAGAATGGCGGCGACACGCGACATTTCGCGGCGCAGTCCCTCGTCGTCGGCAACGGTCATCAGGTTGGCGTCGTTGATGAGGGCGCCGGCCCGATTGAAATGGACGTGGGCGTCGATGAAGCCGGGCACCACGAACCGGCCGTCCAGGTCGATGACGGTGGTTTGCGGTCCGATGTAAGCCCGGGCGGCGTCGTCATCGGCCAGAACAGCGACGATGGTGTTGCCGTCGACGGCCATGGCCGTCGCCCACGGCTGGTCCGCTTCCAGGGTGTAAACTTCACCGTTGAGCAGCACCAGGTCTGCCGGTTTGGTCCGGCTGCAACTCATTAAACTGGAAATACCGGCCAGAGAGATCACAAGCCAAATGATTCGCATGCTCACCACTACCTCCATCCCCGGAAGTGAACCGCTCGCCTGAGGAACCCGCCCGACCGAAAATGGTCCCAGCCACTCTGCAGGCACGATTTCTTGGCTCATCATCCATGTGATTTCTGCATCATAACGGATGCATACAAGAAGGGCAAGAGGGAAGCCGCATGGCGACTCCTCCTTCTTCAGGCAATGGGATGATGGGAGCCTCTTGATCTGGGAGGCTACCGGGCATCGTCTGACATGTACGCCGGGACAAGGCATGAGGATCCATTGATGTTCGCCAAGGGGATCGACGTCGACAACGATACGGAACGGACTTTCCCTGGCCGGGTCCGGGCCGAAAGGGGGAAAGAAGTTGACCCGTTGGTGGATACAGGCTAAGATGCCGGATATGATCGGTCATCGGTACAACGGTCGGTTCCGGAAAAGCCAGAATCATACATCAGATCAGGAGGCCTTCTTCCATGCGTAATGCCAGGTATTTCCTTTGGCTGTCCATTCTACTGTCAATCCTTGCCGGGCAGGGACTTTTGCTGGCCGGCGATACTTCGCTCCGTGTCTACGGCCAGTTCCGGCTTGGCGTGTCCGGTGATCTGTCGGACAGCTTCGACATCGCCAGCTACGACGAGCTGTTCTCCAACGGGGCCGGTTTCGGGTTGGAACTGTCGCACCGGTTCATCGGCGGACTGGATGTGCTGATGGGTATCGGGTACGTCTCCCAGGACGGCGAAAATCTGCCCGATCTATCCCTGAATGACTGGAGCACCCTGCCGGTGTATGCCGGGCTGCGCTACCATTTCCGTGAGGCGGGCGGCGGTCTGGATCCGTACATCCGGTTTGACCTCGGGCTGGGCAAGATCTCAGACGTGGATTTTACACGGCTGGGCGACACCGGTCGCTATTGGGACTCCACCTGGAGCGCCCTGGCCGGATTCGGCATCGGGCTGGAATACCGCTTCAGCAAGCTGGGTCTGTTCTTGGAGCTGAAAGGTCAGTATCTGGGTGCGCCCGAGACCACCGAGATCACCGATCTGCAATCGGCCGACGGTTCATGGAGCATCCCTTTCAACATTGGGCTGGCCTACTATTTCTGATCCGGATGCCTCTGTCCGCTTATAAATGGCCCCGGGCGGGGTGGGCACATCCCCGGCCCGGGTCACACCTGTAATCACACGAATCGATGGGAAATGGCCGGATCCGCCCGGTGGAGGCGGGTCACTCGTAATGCAGGCAATCAATGGGGTCGAGCTTGGCGGCCCGGGTCGCCGGCCACACACCGAACAGCAAGCCCACCATGACGGATATGGTAAATGCGCCGATGATCGCCCATAACGGGGCCGTCGCCGGCATATCGGGAAGCAGCAGTGTAATCAGCAGGCCGATGAGCAGGGAAAGCGCGATCCCGATCACCCCGCCCATGCCCGTCAGGGTCATGGCCTCGATGAGAAACTGGGCGGTGATGTCCCGCCGCCGGGCGCCGATGGCCTTGCGCACACCGATTTCGCGGGTGCGCTCCTTGACAGAAACCAGCATGATGTTCATGACGCCGATGCCGCCCACCAGCAATCCCACGGCGGAGATGGCGATGGTGATCATGCCGGCCCCGGCAGTGATCTGATCGAACTGACGGACGATAGACTCGGCCGTGGACATGGAAAAATCGTTTTCGTCATCGGCCTTGAGCTTGCGTTCCATGCGCAGGGTCTGTTCCACCTGATCCAGCGCCTGTTCCAGCATGCCGCTCTTGGCCCGGACGACGATCATCAACCAATCTTCCCGGGGGGACATCTTGAGTAATGTCTGGTATGGAATATAGATCGCCTGATCTTCCCCGGAATTGCCCAGGAACGTCGAGCGGCTTTTGGCCAGGACCCCGACCACGGTGAACCGTTTGCCCGCCACCGTGATCTCCTTGCCGAGAGGATTCATGAACGGAAAAAGCGCTTCGGCCACGGCGTGTCCGATGACGCAGTTGAACAGGCGGTGATGGTCGTCGATGGTGGTCAGGAGCCTTCCTTCCGTCAGGCGGTGGTTGACCAGGAAATGGAGATTGGGGGAGATGGCCTCGATCTGTCCCTGGTAGTACTCCTCACCCATGTACTTGACGGAGCGGTTCTGAAGGTGGCGTGGAAAAACGATCTGGTAGCCGACATCCTTCACGGCGTCGCAACGGGTCTTGATGGCGCGGATATTTTCCAATTGGAGGGGATCGCGCTCCATTTCCGCCCGGGTGCGGCGGCCGATCTGGACGCCGGTGTTCAGATGAAACGCGTAAATGTTGGTGGTGCCGAAATCCTCGATCATACCCACCAGCTGACCGCGCAGCCCCGTCAGGATGGAGGCCACCAGCACAACGGTAATGACGCCCACCATCACGCCCAACACCGTGAGAAAGGAACGGAACTTGTGAGACAGCAACGTGATGAGTGCCTGGCGGAAGTTTTCCATCCAGACGAGGCGACGGGATTGGGACGTCATGATCTCTCCTCGCTAGTTTTCGGTCGTCAGAGCGATGATGGGATCCAGGTTGGCTGCCTTGATGGCCGGATACATGCCGGACACGATTCCGATCACGCCCGAGACAGTCAGTGACAGAAAAATATACTCCGCGGTAATGGTCAGGGTGAATCCAATGAGGCTTGAAAGCAGAAAACACACGCTGTACGACAGGAAGACGCCGATCAGGCCACCCACAAACCCCAAAAAGGAAGCCTCGATGAGAAACTGCAGGATCAAGTCGCGCCGCTTGGCGCCGATGGCCTTGCGGATGCCGATTTCCCGGGTCCTTTCCGTCACCGAGACCAGCATGATGTTCATGATGACGATGCCTCCGACCACCAGCGCCAGGGCCGTCACCGGCATGACCACGGTGGCGATGGCACCGGTGAACTGTCCGACGGATTCATTGAGCTGTTCCGTGGACATGATGTCGAATGTATCTTCCTGCGCCGGTTTCAGATGACGCAGAATCCTCATCAGCATGCGGATTTCATCCTGGGCCGCATCCATGACACCGGCGGTCAGGGCCTTGACGCGCATGGTGATATTCAGGTTGTGGCCGAACATTTTGTGATAGGTGGTGATGGGGATATACACCTCGTCATCCAGACTCTGGCCCATGAAGGAACCGCGTCTCTCCAGAACACCCACCACCCGGAAATATTGACTTCTGATTTTTACGTCCTTGTTGATGGGGTCCACATCCGGAAATAGTTCCTGGGCGATACCCCAGCCCAACACGCAGACCGGCCGTGACCGCTCTTCCTCGAAAGGCATGAAAAAACGCCCGGATTCCACGTCAAAATTGGAGATCTGGATGACGTTGGACGTCGATCCGCTCAGACTGGCCTCATAGAATTCTCTGTTTTGATAGTAGATGTCACTACGAGTCCCGATTTCGGCGACGACTTCAGCGGTATATTCCGTCTGGCCGGAAATGGCCTGGTATTCTTCCAGGAGCACCTTCTTGTTGCGGCGCTGCTTTTCGCGGAACTCCTCCAAGGTCATATTGGGGCCCATGATACGAGAAACCATGAATGTGTTGCTGCCCAGCAGGTCGGTGATGTTGCTGGTCACGTATGATTCGAAGCCGTTGATGAACGCACCCACCACCATGACCGAAGCCACACCAATGATCACGCCGATGAGAGTCAGCAACGAGCGGAGCTTGTTGGCCCAGATGCTGGATATGGCCAGCTTGGACGCCTCACCGAGCACCGGCCAGCCGCTCAGGATGCGTTTGGGCTTTTCGGCGTGAATGATGGACCAATACAGTGTGGGTTCTTGTCTTGCCATGCATTACTCCCCATAGCTAAAAACTATTCTACGCTGCGCATGGAGGTTTTGTTCCTGAAAGCATATGAATCATCGTTCGATGGAGCCCCGGTATCAAAATTTGAGACGGGCACGTTATGTCGTCATCCAACAGAGGGGTGGACCTGTTGGTGACTCCGCACTGATGGAGTTTTATGGTGGGCCGAAATATTACAAGCAAACTCATTCTATGTTGCCTCGCGCTTTGTTGTGGGGCATCGGTTCAAGGAAACGAATTTACCGGGAAGTGGGTTGGCAACTGTCGGCTGGGGGCGGATACCGTTTGGATGATTCTGCATGTAACCGAGACGGCCAAAGACCAATACGAAATCATCCTGAACATCCCCTCCCGGGCGGAAATGAGTCTGGAGCCGGAAGGCTTTCACCGCCTCGGCAAACGGGTGGAAATCACAGTGCCCTTTCAACGTTCGCATTTCACACTCAAAGGCCAGCTGGACAAGGGTCAGATCAGGGGCCAGGTTCGTTGGGACCTGCACACCGGAGATTTCCGGCTTTTTAAGGTACATGAAATCGAGCACTGGATCTATTTGGAGTACCAGGGGACGTATCAGACCGGCGATGAAGAGCCGATCCTGTTTTTCCGGATGAGAAACGAGTTTTTCTGCCTGCAGGACCAGCGGATTGTCACTCTTTACCCCCTGCAGGACAATGAGTTCATCTCCGAGGAAAATCAGCGGGTTATCTTTTTTCGTGACGAAAACGGTCACGTGACCCACGCGATCTGGCAAACCGGTTCCAACGGCTACATATCTTGTGTGAAAAAGGTTTTCTATCAGACGGATGACATGTTTGTGAGCAACGGAGACGTGGAGCTGTCGGGGACCTTGTATTATCCGCCCGGCCGGGGGCCAGTGCCGGCCGTGGTGGTGGTTCATGGTTCGGGACCCGAGGACCGCAGTCCGTATGTGATTTTCGCCGATCAACTGGTCCGGCAGGGCATCGCCGTCTTCATCTATGACAAGCGGGGCGTCGGCGCTTCCACCGGTGACCGCAAGGCGGCGTCGTTCGAGGATCTGGCCAATGATGCCCTGGCAGCGGTGCGGCATTTGAAGAAGGATCCGCGGCTCGATCCGGCCGCTATCGGTCTGTGGGGCATCAGCCAGGGAGGAATGGTGGTGGTCAACGCCGTCGCCCGCAGCCGGGAGGCGGACTTTGCCCTGCTGTTGTCCTGTCCGATGGTAACGCCGGCGGAGCAGCATCTGTATATGATGGGGAACGAACTGCAGGCGGAAGCCATTCCGGCAGAAGAGGTTTTGGCGATCAAGGAAACCTGGCGCAAATTCTTTTATGCGCTTTACCATGGGGCGGATGTGGTTGAATTGCGTCAGCACGTCCGCCAGTGGAGCCTCAACAAAAAATTGCGGATGTTTCTGCCCGTCCTGCCCGAAGAGTGGGCCCGGATTCGGCCGTGGTACTCGCACCTGGATGTGTATCATGATCCGGTGGCCGATCTGCGGCGGAGTTGCTGCCCGGTCCTGTTCGTTTACGGGGAGAAGGACCGCGTGGTTCCGGTATATGAAAGTGCAGCCAGGGTTCGGGCGGTGGAGCGTGTGGACTGCCCTCATGAAAAAGGGATTCTCTTCCTGCCGGCCGGTAATCACAACCTGTTCCAGGCCGAAAGTGGCGGCCGCCGGGAGTGGCCCCGCCTGCGGAAATTCGTTCCGGACCTGTTTCAGAGAATGGCCCACTGGATCCATCTCTGCCAGGGGCCGGGCGGGGACGACGATCGTGGAGCGGAGTTGATCAATACCCGCTGAATTCGGGAACTTGCAGTATGATGGAGGTGTCATCGATGCAATATTGGCTGATGAAAACAGACCCGGACACCTTCGCCTGGGCGGATCTGAAAAAAGCACCGGGCCGGACCACCAGTTGGGAGGGGGTGCGTAATTATCAGGCCCGCAATTATATGCGCGACATGCGGTGCGGTGACCTCGTTCTGTTCTATCACAGCGCGGTGCAGCCGCAATTGATTCCCGGCATCGCTGAGATCGTACGGGAAGCCTATCCCGATTCCTGCCAGTTCGATCCGGGCAGTCCGTATCATGATCCGCGCAGTCCCGCCAAAAAGCCGCGCTGGGATATGGTGGATATCCGGTGGGTACGAGATTATGAGCCGCCCATCACCCGGGAGGAACTGAAAGGCGTGCCCGAAATGCAAGGCATGGTCCTGTTCCAGCCGGGCAGCCGCCTGTCCGTCATGCCGGTTACGGCGGCGGAATGGCTCCGGATACAGGCACTACGCTCTGCCTGAGCGGTTGTTTGGTCATTCGCCGCCGTGCGCACGGGTGAGCGTTGGTTGGCGACTTTCCTGAAATCGTCTCCCGCTGGCCGGTGGTCTTGATCTCCAGTGGCCGTTAATTCATCCTGATCATGATATGGAGGTGCCTTTTGGAAAAAATCAGACCGGTGGATTACGACATCCACGATCTTCTGCGGCGACGGTGGAGCCCCCGGGCATTTTCAGACAGGACCATCGAGCCGGCCGTGATGCGGCGGATCTTCGAGGCGGCTCGCTGGTCTGCTTCCTGTTTCAATGAGCAACCTTGGCGTTTCATCGTCGGTATCCGGGGCGCGGGGGACACCTATGACCGGATCACCGCCGCCCTGTCGCCCGGCAATCAGCGTTGGACCCACACCGCCCCGGTCCTGGTCCTGATTTGCAGCAAAAAAACGTTCACCCACAATAGCAAGCCCAATGACTGGCATGTGTACGACGCCGGTCAGGCGGCGGCCCACCTCACGGTGCAGGCCATGAGCGAGAGCGTGTTCGTGCATCAGATGGCCGGATTCTCCGCGGACAAGGCCCGCGAGCTGTTTCAGGTGCCCGCAGATTATGAAGTCGTCACCGCTATGGCCATGGGCTATGCCGGCGACCCGGCGCAGCTGCCTGAGGAGTTGCACAAGTCCGAACTGTCGCCCGGTTCGCGCCGCCCGTTGTCGGGGTCGGTGTTTGGCGAAGAATGGGACACGCCGCCTTCTTTCCTGGATTCCTGATCCATCGTCCATCAGCCGAACAGCCGGCTGCCACGTAATTCGGGTCAGGTGGCGACCGGTTCATCGTTGCCGGAAATGGCCTCCACGTGCTGGAAATGGTACAATAGGTTGCGAACGACGTGTCCCACCGGCCCCTGGGCGGGCGACAGACACAAGGAGGAAGATCCATGGATCATCATCCCTTGCGCAACATGGGATTCGAACTGGCGCGGGTTACCGAGTCCACGGCCCTCAGTGCCGCCCGCTGGGTCGGGCTGGGAACACGGCAGGAAGTGAATGGCGCCGCTTTCGCGACCATGTACGATGCCCTGAATATGCTGGAAATTGACGGAGTCATCGCCTACGGTGAGGAAGGCCGCCTGGGCGCGCCGCTGTCTCTGCAGACCGGTTCCCGTATCGGTAGCGGCAACGGACCGGCCATGGATGTGCTGGCAAATCCCATCGACGGCGCCGGTTACGTGGTGCAGTCTTTGCCCAACGCCGTCTCGGCACTGGCGGTGTTGCCGCGTGGATCGGTCTGGCGTCCCCGGCCGGCCGTGTACATGGAAAAAATCGTGGTGGATCAGGACGTGGCCGAGGCCCTGGTGCCCGAATGCCTGGACGCCCCGGCCGGCTGGACCATCGCTCTGGTGGCACGCAAGAAAAAAAAGCCGGTCCGGGATGTGACGGTCTTCGTTCTGGACCGCCCACGCCATCAACATCTCGTCGAGGAGATCCGCCGCTCCGGCGCCCGACTCTTTCTCCGCCAGCAGGGTGATTTGACCGGGGCCCTGCTGGCTGTAAGTCCCCAGTGTCGCGTCGATATCCTCATGGGCATCGGCGGCGTGGCCGAAGGATTGCTGGCGGCTTGTGCCGTGAAATCCCTGGGCGGTGGCATGCTGGGCCGGCTGGCGCCGCAGACTACGGAGGAGAGATCCGCTCTCATGGAAAGAGGCATTGATCCGGCCCGCATCCTCCAGGGCGATGAAATGATATCGGCCGAAGAGATTTATGCGGCCGTCACCGGGATCACCGACAGCCCGATCCTGGCCGGCGTGCATTTTCATGGCAAGCGGGCCCGCACGGAAACCATGATTCTGCGTCACGAAACCGGCATGCGCCGCAAGTTGGTCACCGATTATCGCCTGTGAGCACGGCTGTCAACAGGCCTTCCGCCTTCCAGGCACGCAACCCCCCCCGCAGGATGGAAACTCTGGAAAATCCACGGTGTTGAAGATACGCTGCCGCCAAGTGGCTCCGTCGGCCGGTGCGGCAAACGAGGACGATGGACCGGTGTAGCAGCAGGTCGCCGCAGTTTTCGTCCAGTCCCGACAGGGACCGGAGTTCGGCGCCGGCGATATGCTCCCGCCGGTACTCGCGAGGTTCGCGTACATCGATGATCAGGGGGCGAGGAGGCTCCGCATGCTGCAGCTCCCACAACTCCCGGGGAGTTACCGTCGGTGTGGGCTGGACGGTCAGGTGATGAAAGGAGGGGATGGTTTTGGCGAATTCTTCCTTCGGCAGGTTCTGGCATTCCTTCCATACACGTACAGGGCATTCATAAATACAGACGGCCGGATCGATGATCCGGTAAAAAAGATGGTCCAGAGCGGCCGTGTCGCCGGCTAGAAAATGGTCCGCGCCCAGTTCTTCATAAAACCGTGTGGATTTCATGAATTCAAGGACGTGGTCACGCACATGAACCAGATAGACATCACCGCCCATTTCCCGGTAGGTACGGCAAACACTCTCCAGCATGTGTATCCCACTAAAGTCACATTGGTTGACGGCACGCATGCGCAACAGCAGAAACCGCTGGGTGGGATGTTCGGCCTGGTATTTGGTGATGGCCTGCTCGATGTGGTTGACCGCGCCGAAATAGAGATCGCCCAGGATGTTCATGATTCCCAGCTGAGGACAGGCCGGACGCGCTTCTTGGGGAATGAAATGGCGGAAATTCAGGTCGGAGACCACCGGATAGACACGCGGTGCGCTGGTCCGCAGGATGTAAACGGCGAAGGATAGCAGGATGCCGGTCAGCACGGCAAAATCGATTTGGAACATCACCGTGCCACCGAAGGTGACCACCATGATAAGGGCATCACCGCGAGTGCCGCGCAAGATGCGGCGCATCTCGCGAAAATCGATGACGGCAAAGGCGGTGATGATGAGGACGGCGGCCAGGGCAGTGCGGGGCAGAAGTGCTGTGTACGGTGCCAGCAACAAAGTGGCCAGTAGAACGAAGATGCCGGAGAAAATGGACGCCACGGTTGTACGCGCGCCGGCACGATAATTGATGGCCGAGCGGGAGAAAGAGGCGGCCAGGGGAAAACCGGAAAAAACACCGGCGCCGATATTGGCCAGGCCTTGGCCGACGAATTCCTGATTGCTGTCGAGATGTTGGCCGCTCTGGGCGGCGATGGATCGGGAGATGGCGCTGGTCTCCACCAGGCCGATGGCGGCGACGGCCAGTGCTCCGGTGACCAGCTGGCTCATCAGCTGCACATTCAGAACGGGCAGCCCGGCTACCGGGGGCAGTCCAAAGGGCAGGGCGCCCAGAACGCTGACTCCCTGTTGGTCCAACCGCAGCAAATAGACGGCCAGGGCGGAACCGATCATACCCATGAGCAGCGATGGCCACACCGGGCGCCATCGGCGCACCGCCGCCATCAGCACCATGGTGCCCAAGCCCAGCAGCAGGGTTGGCCAGTGGGGGGCGCCCAGGCCGTCGAAAAATGAACGAGCCGTTGTGATGATGCCATCGCCTTGGAAATCGATCCCCAGCAGGTGCCGCAACTGCTTGCCGATGATCAGTACGCCGGCACCGGCTGAAAAGCCCACGACCACCGAATGGGAGACGAAATTCACCAGCAGGCCGAGGCGGGCCAGGCCCATGAGAAGCTGGACCAGGCCGGCCATCACCGCCAGCAGCCCGGCGGCGACGATAAATTGCTGGGTGCCCGTTTGGGAGACCACGAGAAGGGTGGACAAAACCAACAGGGACATGGCGTTGGCAGGCCCCGTGTGCTGATGGTGGGAGTGCCCCCACAGGCCGGCGACCAGGGCGCCGACAATGGCGGTGTAGAGACCCATTTCGGGCGGTAGTTCGGCGATCAGGGCAAAAGCGATGCCCTGGGGGATCATCACCACGGCCACTGTCAAACCGGCCACAAGGTCCGGTTTCAGGTGGCGGCGGTCATAATCACGCGCCAGATAGAAGGGCTGCAGCAAGAGCCGTGAAACGTGCCGGGTGATGGACGGCATGAACAGTGATCCTCCACAATGGGGCGAACACGGCCGCCGAAACGGCTGATCCCGGCCGAAAACGGGTGTGGCCGTCGTTCGACGCTACGTTATGGTAGCCGCACCGGCCTGAATTATGCAACAGCTAAAACGGAGCCTTAACTGCCGGACTTTACCCGCTGGCGGGTCTCTCAATGAGCGTGGTATTCCCTCAGATTGATGCGGTGGCCTGCCGGATGGCCGCCACCAGGCGGTCCGGCTCATCGGTGCCGATGCGGAAACGGCGACCCGACCTCAGCTCCAGCTCGACAGCCCCGAGACCGGAGACGTTGAACATCCAGCCGTAGGGCGTGAGCCGGATACCCCAGCCGTAATACCAGGGGTTACGTACGGCGCGGGCGGAAAGGATTTCGTTCAGATGGAAACGCTTCCGGATCAGGCCGACACCGAAAAAAACCGTCAGCGCCCGGTCGCGAATGACCACCGACAGATCGTAAAACAGCAGCAGGCTGAAACCCATGATCCCGCACACGATCAATGAAACGGGATTCCCGCCGGCGGCCATGCCGGTGACACCGGCCACCACCAGCCCGAAGAGCAGCGACAGAACCGTGACCGTGCCGAACTGGGTGTGATGATACGTGGTCATGAACAACTCCACGAAGGACGTCCGCTCGACACACCTGAGCCGGGCACGGTGGGCCGATACTGAACGGGAGTGCGATGGCCCGTCCATCGCCTGCTCATTCGTTTCGCGGACGGAGGTTCGATTTCAACCGCCGGCGATGGCCTTGCTGGCATCAAGCGGTCCGGATTTCATGGATCCAGTTCCTGCTTGGTGATGCTGCAGATGCCGTACCGGTGAGTATAGAAGCGGGACAGACCCAATAGCAGGCCCAGCAACAGGACCAGGCCCGCCGGGATGGCGGCCAGGGGCGGCAAACCGAAAAAGCCGAACAAAAGGTACATCAGTCCGGTCACCGCCGCCGCGGTCACGGCGTAAGGGACCTGGGTGGCGACATGGGCCATGTGGTCAGCGCCGGAAAAGATGGAGGCCAGTACCGTGGTATCGGAGATCGGCGAGCAGTGATCGCCGAAAATAGCACCGGAGAAAACTACGCCGGCCATGATCACCGACGTATATGGGTCACCCGTCAGCTGGTAGGTGAGGGGGATGGCCACCGGGGTCAGGATGGTCATGGTGCCCCAGGCCGTGCCGGTGGAGAAGGAAATGAACATCCCCGTCAGAAAGATCAGGAATGGAACGATACCGAACGGAATCCGGCCGCCGATGACGCTGACGATGTAGTCGGCCAGTTTCATGTCACCGGTGACACCGCCCAGGGACCAGGCCAGCACCAGGATGCCGCAGGCGAGAAGCATCAACTTCATCCCGTCCAGGAAGGTCGTCATCGTCTCCTTCAGATTCATGATCCGCCGGCCGAGGGCCTCGAGCATGCCCACGGCGCACATGGCGAAGGCGCCCCACAGCAGCGCCTTGTCCGGTTCGCTCTGCCCAAGGATTTCGGTGATATCTTTACCGCCGCGGCCGGTCCACCAGAATCCGAACAAGGTTACTCCCACCAGGGCCGCCAGCGGCAGGAGGAAGGTCCCCAAGCGGGGCGTCACCGGTCGCGGTGCGCCCAGTTCGTCCTCCACGTTCATCATGGGCGTGGCGCCGTCGGCGACGATCTTGCCTTCGGTTACGGCCCGCTGTTCCGCCTTCAACATGGGACCGTAATCCCGGCCGCTGATAACGATGAGGCCGACGAACAACACGGCCAGGATGGAGTAGAGATTGTACGGGATGCTGTAGAAGTAGCCCTCGAAGGCCGAGATTCCGGTAAAACCGGCGATGCTGATGCCGGTGGCTACCATGCCGATCTGGAAGGCGATCCAGTCGGAGATGAAGAACGTCGCCACCGGGGCGGCCGTGGAATCCAGCACATACGCCAGTTTTTCCGTGGATATACGATGCTTTTCCGTGATATTGCGGAACACGTTGCCGACGATGGCAGCGTTGACGTAATCATTGAAGAAGATCAGGATGCCCAGCAGCCAGGCGCCGATACCGGCGGCCCGCCGGCTGCGGATTTTTTGGCGGGCCCAGTTGGTCAGGGCACGACTGCCACCCAACCGCCAGATGAAGGCGATACCGGCACCCATCATCAGGTTAAACAGCAGCAGCCGGGTATTGGTGGGATCGGCCATGCTGGCCACCATCTGCTCCAGGGCGTAAACCGTTGCGGCGAATACATTGCCGTCGTTCAGGACGATGCCTCCCGCCAGGATACCCAGGAACAGGGATACCAGCACGCGCTTGGTGATAAAACACAAGACGATGGCCGCCAGCGGCGGCAGCAGGGACCAGGCACCATAGCCGTCTTCCATCAACCGGTACGCCTCCTCTGAAGTTTCCCTTCATGGTAGCAGATGCCTGGCGGATTGTTGAGGAAAAAAGGCGAATAAACGTCCTGGCAGGGCAGTAGACATGTTGACGAACGGGATAAAAAAAGGGGAATGCTCGACTTTACTGATGACCGATCGGGACCTTCGCCAAAGGCTCAGCGCAGGAGATTCCGGTTCATATCGGCGAGCAGGCGCCCGATATCGTGAATCAGACCGGACATTCGGTCAAACTTCTCCAGGGCGGCGCGCAGGGCAGAGTCGGCCTGTTGCCCGCCGATGCTTTCCAGATGGGTGCGCAGCTTGGTGCCGCCGGTCTGCAGGGTTTCCGTCATCCGTTCCAGGGCCAGGCGAGGTGTGCCCGCGATGGCCAGAGGGAAGGGCTCCTGCACGGCCAGTCGGCCCGGGGTGCTGACGGTGGCGCCGGCCAGCGAGGTCAGGGGCGTCGCCAGGGCGGAGACAGGGCTCAGATCGCCCGACGAGCCAGCTCTCCCCGCGCCGGTGATGGTGTCGCCCTTGCCATCCAGGCCGTAAACATGATGTCCGGCAACATTTTGCAGCGGCGTCGTGAATTTGAAATCCGCCGCCGGGATCGGTTTGGACAGGTCCTTTCCACCGGTCTTGATATGATCCGCCCGGAAAGCCATCTGTTCGGCCTGGACGCCGGCTGGTTGCGATTTGTCCCATAGCAACTTGTAATCCGCCTGGAGTTCCTTGTAGCCGGCCATGCCCGGCTGCTCCTTGTAACCGGTTGTGCCCAGATGTTCCTTGTAATCCTTGACGCCCAGTTGTTCCTTGTAGCCGGTGGCGCCTTCGAGCTCCTTGTAACCTCTCTCAAGATCCGTCCACTTGAACCCGACGTCCGATTCAGACTTGCCGCCCCGGACATCATGCAGCACCTCCGCCCCGATCTTGTCGGGACCCAGGTTCATATGATCGACCATCCGATCGGCAAAACGCACCAGGTCGTCGCCCAGGCCACCGAACGACTGAAACACGTTTTTTACCTGCTGCTGGCCGAGGCCGATGGATTCGAAGGTACGGGACATCTCGCCGATCATCTGGTTGGCATTGGCGCCGATTGCGGTCATGATGGACCTCCCTGTCATGTGATGTTACAGTGGTTGTCGGGAAATATATTCATTTGTTGCCAGATTCTATCATGATATCCGTCCCGTGACAATCGCTGGTGGCCGGCTGCTGGCGCCGGGGAAGGGGATCCTGTATAATGGCGTTACACCTGTCCCCATAACCGCGTGACGCCCGGAGCGGCGAGCGGTGGAGGAATAATGGAACCAGTATCCAGCCGCGATGACGGATTATGGCTGCGCCGGTATTTGCCGGAAATATACCGGCCGTTCCTGCCCGATTTATTCGATACCCGCCTGCCGGCGGAAACCCTGGCCACCTGCGCCGACTGCATCATGCTGACGCCCGAAGGCCAGGCGCCGGACGCTGAAGACGGGACGGTCTACTTTTCGCCGGTCACCCGCTGCTGCACGTACGTGCCCATCATTCCCAACTACCTGGTGGGGGCCCTCCTCCTGGACCGCCGGCCGGAGAACGCACCGGGTCGTGCGGTTGTTCGGATTCTCATCGACCAGCGTCGCGGGATTTTTCCGCAGGGCCTGTTTCCCTCGCCGCGACTCGCCCAGCTGTACGAGCGGAACGCCCCGCGCTGTTTCGGCCGGAGTGAGGCGCTGGCCTGTCCCCTGCTGGATACGGCGACGGGTCACTGCACCGTCTGGCCGTTTCGCAATGCCATCTGTGCCACCTGGTTCTGCAAGTATGCGGCCGGCATCGAGGGCCGTCGCTTCTGGGACGCCCTCAAGCGATATCTCTGCCACGTGGAGCAGAGCCTCAGCTCCTGGGCCCTGCTGACTCTGGGCTGGCCGGCCACCGACATCCTGAGCCGGCTGGTGGAAGTCAATCCCTACTCCATGGCCACGTATAGCCTCAGTCCCGCCGAGCTGGACGACCGGCCGCCCGCCGAAGCGGAGGTACAGCATGCATGGCGGGATTGGTACGGGCGCGAGGCGGAATTCTACCGGAAGTGCGCCGGATGTGTGGCCGATGTGACCCCGGCCGAATATCGCGCCATTACCGGGGTTTATCAGGAAATATACCTTCGCCAGATGGTCGAAGCGGCGCAGGCCGTGCTGGATCCGAGCTTGCCCGCGTATCTGCATTTTCGCCCGGCCGGCGAGCGCGCCGGGGCCACGGACGATCTGGTCCGGTTGAACGGATTCAACGGCTGGCTGGAGATTCCCATGGCCTTGTACCGTTGCCTGCAGCAGTTCGACGGGCGACGGAGTACCGAACAGGTGCTGGCGGCCATTCGTCTGACCCATCAGATGGAAGTGGATACGGAGGTCCTAATTCGGCTCCATCAGCGCCGGATTCTGGTGGCGGTCGAGCCGCCGGACCGGATGAATACAACACTATAATTACGTTTAATCATCGAAGGAAAGAGATAAATATCTAAGTAATCACATGAGATATTGGAACGAGTTTCGCGCCGGTCAGGTTGCATCGGCCGTGCCATCCACCGGATCGCCATCGTCAGGCGGACGGCAAAAAACCGCGGATACCGTTGAGCAGCATCTGCACCGAAATCATGATGAGCAGCATGCCCATGAGCCGTTCCACCGCCGCCAGACCGCGGTCGCGCAGGATCCGGTAAAAGAAGGGCGCGGCCAGCAGAATCATGGCCGTGGCCCCCCAGGCCATGAGCAGGGCACCCAGCCAGTGCAGAAACCGGCCGGGATCGGAATGGACCATCAGGATCAGGGTGGCCAGGGCCGAAGGGCCGGCAATCAGGGGAATGGCCAGGGGGACGATGAGCGGTTCCGTGCCGGAATGACTGTTGCCCATGACGCCGTGACGGGAAGGAAAGATCATGCGCAGCCCAATGATGAACAGGACGATCCCGCCGGCTATGCTCACCGATTCTTGCTGCAGGTTGAGGAAATGCAGCAGGTCCTCACCGAAAAAGAGGAAAATCAGCAGCACGAACAGGGCGATCAGCGTCTCGCGAAGGATAATGCGCCGTCGCCGTCGCGGCTCGTAATCCTTGAGAAGGGTTAGAAACAGCGGGACATTCCCCAAGGGATCCATCACCAGGAAAAGGACCACCGCCGCCGAAAAAATCTGGGCACCCCATTCCAGCATGTCTGCCTTCCTTCCGGCTGATCTGTGCCAGGCACCGATCGGCCGCACCACTGCCGATTTCTGTGAAGATCCGCAAACGGAGCATCCGGGGCGGTCTCCTGTTCGGCGCGGCCGCCTATTCTAGCGCAAGTCGCCGGGGATGGCCAGCGGAAGTTGCGAAAAATGAGGACGGATTCAGTCGGCCAGGGCCAGCCGGCGCCAGCGGCGCTGCAACGCCGTGATGGCCGGCGGTATTGGCCAGACATGGCGGCGGTAGTCCACCTGGAGTTCCCGCACCGGGACGATAAGGCGCAGGGCGTTGGTGAGGAACACGCCATCAGCCTGAAGCAGACGGGCGAAGGGTACGAGGGCCACCTCAACAACCGGGTCCCCGTCTGTCAGCAGGGCGTGGCGCATGACGCCGGGCAGCACCCCGCATGCCAGAGGCGGCGTGACCAGACGTGTCCCTTCCACGAGAACGAGATTGCCGATGCAGAATTCCCCGACCCGGCCGTGTACATCCGCCAGCAAGGCAGTGGGATATCCGGCGGCGAGGGCGGTCCGGCGGGCACGCTCCACATCGGCATTGTGTCGGGATTTGATCCGGCGCCACCGGACGTCCAGATCGGGATCGGCCGGCCGCCATAACGCAACCCAGGCTGCGGCGGGACAGATGTCCGCCGCTTCCAGGGGACGGATGGTTACCGTCACGGCCAGGCAATTGCTCTCCCTGGCATAAAAGGATGCCCGGCCGGCGGCCAGTCCGCCTTGGTATTCCGGCGGCAGATGACCAGCCGGATCGGGCGCGGTGCCAAAGCCCAGGTGGTGAGCGGTGCGGCGGTTGCGTCCGAGATGGGCTTCGTGAAGAAAAATCCTGCCATCAGGATGAATCAGAAAGGTGTCGTAAAACAGTTCATCGGCCGGATTCATGGCGCGGGCCTCGCGGCGGCGGCCTGGCGGACGGCCAGCTGAAAGGCCTTGGCTTTATGAAAGGTTTCGGCGAACTCCGCTTCCGGATCAGAATCCATGACGATGCCGCCGCCCATGCGGAAACGGAGCTGATCGCCCCGTTTCAGGATGGTGCGGATGGCGATGTTCAACGTAAAGTCGCCGTTGAGGTGAAGGTGGCCGATGCTGCCGGTGTAAATGTCCCGGCCTTCGCCCTCCAGTTCGTGAATGATCTGCATGCAGCGGATTTTGGGCACGCCGGTGACGGAGCCGCCGGGAAACGTGGCCCGGAGGATGGCCGCCAGGTCGGCTTGCTCCTGTAGGACGCCCCGGATCAGCGAGCGGGTATGGTGCAACGTGCGGAAAGTATCCAGCCGGCGGTGCTCCACCACGTGTACACTGCCGCCGGCACATACCCGGCCCAGGTCGTTCCGTTCCAAATCGACGATCATCGCCAGCTCGGCACCGTCCTTGGGGCTGGTAAGCAAATCCTGCTGCAGCGCCGCATCGGCGGCCGGCGTGTCACCCCGAGGCCGCGTTCCTTTAATGGGGTATGTCTCCACCACTTTGCCCCGCCGGCGCAGAAAACACTCCGGCGAGAGGGAGATGATCTCCTGGTCGCCGGCGGTGGTCAGCCAGGCGGCGAAGGGGACGGGCTGGAGGGCGAGGAGTCGCCGGAGGATGGCCGGTCCCGGTACATTCCACTCCATCCGCAACGGGTGGGAGTAGTTCACCTGGTAGACATGGCCGCGGCGGATGTAGTCGTGAATACGGTGGATATGGCGGATGTACTGCTCGCGGGAGATCTCCATGTGCAGCGGGGAAGGGGCCGGCATGGACCCGACAACCTGATCCATGCCGGCAAGATCCAGCCGCCGCGACAGACGCCCGGCGGCCGCCACGCGATCCCGCCGGGCGGCGGCCGGCGTGGCACCCACGCCGTTGACGAAGGCGGTGACGTCCCCTGAATCGTGATCAAGGACCAGCCAGCTGCGGTAAAAGCGGAACTCCAGGTCCGGGATGCGAGGCCGGAACGCGTGCGCCTGCGTGTAGATGTCCTCCAGGCAGCGACCGAAATCATAGGCCAGGAAGCCTACGGCGCCGCATGAATAGGGCGCCGAGGAAAGGACAGGGCGATGCGCCCGGCGCAGGGCGTCCAGAATGTCCAGGGGAAAGGGAGTGCGCATGGAAAGGTGTAGATCATTTGGCCCCGATACCTGCAGGCGGGGAGCGGTATAGGTGACCTCAAGGTAGGGGTCCAGCGCCGCTACGGAGTATTGGCCCAGGTCATGGGCCGGATCCGACAGCAGGAGTGCCGCCAGCCCCGGACCGGTGGTGATGATGTCCAACAGGTGCTCCCAGTCCTGGGTCACCGGTAGGATGTGTGGAGATATGTACACGTCAGGCCAGGTGGGCATAATACCTCAGAAAATTCCCGAAAATGGCGGCTCCATTGGGCGTCAGGAACGATTCCGGATGAAATTGCACGCCGGCCCGTGGGAGGGACTCGTGCCGGGCGGCCATGACGATGCCCGAGTCCGTGCGGGCCAATTCCCGCCAGCCCGGCGGTACACTCCGGGTACCCAGGGAATGGTAACGGGCCGCGGCGAAAGGCGAGGGGAATCCCCGAAACAGCGGGTCGCCCTGGTGCCGGACGAAGGAGGTCTTGCCGTGAACGATCTCGTCGAGGGTGTTGATGATGCTCCCGTCTTCGGCCAACAAACATTGCAGGCCCAGGCAAACGCCGAAAATGGGGATTTCCGGATCCAATTCCCGAATGAGGGCCGGGCAGATGCCGCTGTCCGGCGGCGCGCCCGGACCGGGCGAAAGGATCACGGCGGCGGGATCTGTGGTGTGGATGTCGGCCACGGTCACGGCGTCGTTGCGCACGACCCGGAGCGGGCGATCCAGACCATGCAGCGCCTGGACAATGTTGTAGGTGAACGAATCGTAGTTGTCGATGAGCATTACCGGCCGATTCGCCCCTGGTCTGTCGTTCATCGGATCTCCGCGTCAAGGCACGAAAAATGACAACCGTTATTTCGTCCAACGCTTCCGGCAAGGTCGGTCGACATTCTACTGCATCACCGGTCCCGTGTCACGGCGAAATCAGGGTCCGGTCTCAGGCGAGACATCCCTCGGTGGGGCGCGGCAGATTCAGATGAGGTGGAGCACCATATCCACCGCCGTGGCCAGCAGGATGGCCGCCACCCAGGTGCTGGATCGAGCCAGGTGGGCGTATTTCTCATTGGATGCCAGCGCTTCGTAAATCACCATCAGAAAAGGCGGTCCGGCCAGGGCCAGATAGCTCATGGGATCGGGCAGGACCCTTTTGGAGAAATAGGCCAGGCTGATGATGCTGGCTCCCGTGGCTAGAGCTACTTGGATATGGCCCGATCTGAAGAATTCCGCGATTTTCGACATGATACACCCCGTGCATCGATGATGTGACCGTTGCGGGCTGGCGTGACGAGTGATACCGCCGCTTGACCTGTTTGATGTTGAACTAGACGATCACACGGCTGCGCGAAAGTGCAGAAAATCCCCAACCGCGCCGTCTCATTTCCGTTGATCGAAAACGGCCACCCGCACCGTCCTGCGGGCATTTGGTCGCATCCATCCATATCCCCGGGACATCATAAGTCTATGGAAAATATCTCTGAATGTTGTGTCTGAGCAGGAGTGACCCGTAATGACAATTCTCTACATCTATCCCCATCCCGACGACGAGTCCTTCGGTCCGGCCCAGGTGATGGCCAAGCAGCGGCGGCAGGGGCACCAGGTCTGCCTGCTGACTCTGACCCGGGGTGGAGCCACCAAACAGCGGTTCAAATACGGTTATTCCGTCCAAAAGATGGGTGAGGTTCGCCTGGCCGAAATGCAGCAGGTGGCCCGGGTGCTGGACCTGACGGACCTGACGGTGCTGGACCTGCCCGACAGCGGCCTCAAGGAGATGGATCCCCGGGTCATCGAGGATGCGGTGCGCGAGCACATCCTGCGGCTGCGGCCCCAGGTGGTGGCCACCTATGCCGTGCACGGCATCAGCGGCTTTCACGATCACCTGGTGACCCATGCCGTCGTCAAGCGGGTGTTCGTGGAGCTACGTGATGGCGAAACCCCCTGGCTGCGGCGACTGGCTCTGGTCACCATCACCGAGGAAACGGCCAGGGAGATTACCTATTTTCATCTGAGCGGATCCCGGCCGGAGGAGATCGACTGCGTGGTGGAAACTACGGCCGAAGATCTGGCCAGGCACCACCGCGCCCTCGACTGTTACGAAACCTTCGCCGAAACCATTCAGCGGGTTGGCATTCACAAGCATATCCAACCCTGGGCCGTATTCGAAATCTTTCAGGAGGATCACGATCCGCCCTTGGACGATCTGTACGCCGCTTTGCCCTGATTGCCGGGCGGTAGCCTGGCCGGCCGTCCGGGCCGATTCGGCCACCACGCGCTTCCCGCCGTCCGGTTGGTGGCCACGCCATCTTCGATCAGAAACCTCCCTTGATCATGACATTTTCGCGCCGCTTCCGGTGTTGCCCGGTCGGAAATCCATTGCATCCCGCGCTGTAAATCCGCTAAGATGGCCATTCGATCATTGGCGGGACAGGAGGTCGACATGGCCGCACAATCACCTAATTTCGGGATTCTCCGGCGAGGTGGCCGCCGCCGGACGGGGGCCCGCCTCCTGCTTGGCCTGTTGCTGAGCAGCAGTCTGCTTAGCCAGAGCTGCTCGGTAAAGAAATACGCCATCAGCAAACTGGGCGATGCCCTGGCGGGCAGCGGTGAAACCTTCGCCTCGGATCCCGATCCCGAACTGATCCGTGATGCCGTCCCGTTCAGCCTGAAGCTCATCGAGAGCCTGCTGGCCGAAAGCCCCCGCCACAAGGGCTTGCTGGAAGCGGCCTGCCGGGGGTTCACCCAGTACAGCTACGCCTTCGTGCAGCAGGATGCCGACCGCATGGAAGATGAGGATTTTCAGGCGGCCCTGAAAATCCGGGATCGCGCCCGGGGGCTCTACCTGCGGGCCCGGGATTACGGGCTCCGCGCCCTGGAAGTCGACCACCGGGGTTTTGCGGCGCAGCTGAAAGAGGCACCGGAAGGGGCGCTACGGCGGATTACGAAAAGAGAGACCACCGGGCTTCTTTACTGGACCGCCGCCGCGTGGGGCGCCGCCATCAGCATCTCCAAGGATCGTCCGGACCTCATCGCCGACCAGCCCATGGTCGAAGCCATGATCGACCGGGCCCTGGCCCTGGATGAGGACTGGGGTGAGGGGGCCATCCACGGTTTCCTCATCAGTTACGAACCCAGTCGTGTGGGGGCCGCCGCCGGCGCCGAAGAGCGGGCCGAGGAGCACTTCCGGCGTGCCATGACGCTGTCAGGCGGGTTGGATGCGTCACTGCTGGTGGCCTACGCCGAAACGGTCTGCGTTGCCCGGCAGGACCGGGCGGAGTTCGAGCAACGGCTCACCCAGGCGCTGGCCATCGACGTGGACCGAAAACCGGCGATCCGGCTGTCCAATCTCATCATGCAGCAGCGGGCGCGCTGGCTGCTGGACCGGACGGCCGAACTGTTCCTGGAGTAACCGGGTTGCCCGGCTGGGCCGGGCGGAATATCATTTAACAGATTGAGTGACGTAGAAAAGGAACGAGACCATGGATTATCAGAAACCAACCCTTTACCGCACCGTGACGGGGATTCTCTTCATCGCCCTTTTTCTCACCGGTTTGACCCCGTGGGCAGCCGCCCAATCGTCGCGGGTCAAACTGGCGACCCTGGTGCCCCGCGGTACGTCCTATCACCAGGCGTTGCAGTTCATGGCCGAGAAATGGCGCCAGGCCCCCGGCGGCGGGGTGCGGGTCACCATTTATACCGACGGCACCATGGGCGGTGAGGCCGATATGGTCCGGCGCATGCGCATCGGCCAGCTACAGGCGGGCATGCTGACGGTGGTCGGTCTGTCGGAGATCGATCCGTCGGTGACAGCCCTGCAGAATATGCCCCTGATGTTCCGCTCCCTGGACGAGGTGGATTACATCCGCGAAAAGCTGCGCTCCCGGATCGAAAAGACATTTTACGACAAAGGATTTGTCGTCCTATTCTGGGGGGACGCCGGCTGGGTGCACTTCTTTTCCAAAACCCCCGTTCTCTTTCCCGATGATCTGAAAAAACTGAAACTCTTCACCTGGGCCGGGGACAACCGCCAGCTGGAACTGATGAAATCCGCCGGCTACCAGGCCGTGCCGCTGGAGACCAACGATATCCTGCCGGGCCTGCAGACCGGCCTCATCGAAGCCCTGCCCACCACGCCGTTCATCGCCCTGGCCAGCCAGTTCTACAGTTCGGCGCCCTATATGCTGGATCTCGAATGGGCACCGCTGGTGGGCGGCACGGTCATTACCCGCAAATTCTGGGACACCCTGGCGCCCGCCACCCAGGAGGCGCTGCGGGAGGCGGCCGCCGAAACGGGCCGGGCCATCAAGGCCCGTGGCCGCCAGGAGATGGAGGAGTCCATCGCCACCATGAAGCAGCGCGGCTTGACGGTGACCGCCGTGACGCCCGAGGCCGAGGCGACCTGGCGCACACTGGCCGAGGACGTGTACCCCAAGATTCGGGGGACCATCGTCCCGGCCGACATGTTTGACGAGGTCCGGCAACTGCTGGCCGATTATCGCCAGAAGAATCAGGCAAACTGACCATGGAAACGTCCGCCGCCGCACCTGCAGCCGGCTCCCGTTCTGCCCGCGTCATCAAGTGGGGTGAGAACATCATCCTGGCCCTGGCCCTGGCGGTCATGACCCTCCTGCCGTTGCTGGAGAGCCTGCTCCGTTTGAAGCCGGGCTGGGGCATCGCCGGCTCCACCAGCGTCGTGCAGCACCTGACGCTGCTGGTGGGCATGCTGGGCGGCGTGGTAGCCGCCCGGGAGGATCGGCTGCTGGCCCTGTCCACAGTGGAGCTGCTCCTCAAGGGGCGCTGGCGCGACCTGGCCCGCTCCTTTGCTTACGGGGTCGGCGCGGCCGTGGCCGTGTTCCTGGCCATGGGCGCCTGGGAATTCGTCCGTTCCAGCATGCCGATGGGGGATTCGCCGGCCGCCACCATCGTCTACGGTGTTCCCGAATGGCTGGTGCAGGCCATCCTGCCGGCCGGTTTCGTCGTCATCGCCCTGCGTATTCTCTGGAACACGGCGGCGCAGTGGGGGCCGCGCCTGGCCGCTCTGGGAGTGACGCTCGTGCTGGTGGGGGCTGCCGGATGGTTGTCGCTGGATCCCCAGGCCTGGTTCTGGCCGGGGCTGATCCTGCTGCTGTGCGCTACGGTGCTCGGCTCACCCATCTTCACCACCCTGGGCGGGCTGGCCCTCCTGTTCTTCTGGAGCGAGGGCGAGCCCATCGCCTCCATCGCCATCGATCACTACAGCCTGGTGACCAATCCCACCCTGCCGGCCATCCCCCTCTTCACCCTGGCCGGCTATTTCCTGGCCGAGGGCGGGGCGTCGAAACGACTGATCCGCGTATTCAACGCCCTGGCCGGCGGCGTGCGTGGCGGACCGGCCGTGGTCACCGTCCTCGTCTGCGCCTTTTTCACTTCCTTTACCGGCGCCTCGGGCGTCACCATCCTGGCCCTGGGCGGTCTACTCATGCCCATCCTGCTGGCAGCGGGTTACACGGAAAAGCGCTCCCTGGGCCTGCTCACCAGCTCCGGCTCGCTGGGTCTCCTGTTTCCGCCCTGCCTGCCGCTGATCCTGTATGCCATCGTCTCCAAGACGCAGATTCAAGACATGTTCCTGGGCGGTGTCCTGCCGGGCGTGATTCTGGTGCTGCTGACCATGGCCTGGGGCGTGTATGCCGGCCCCCGTGTTCGCGACCGCCGGCCGCCGTTTTGCTGGCGCGAGGCCGGCGCCGCCCTCTGGGACGCCAAGTGGGAGCTGGCACTGCCGCTGGTGGTCCTGTGGGGGCTTTTCTCGGGCCAGATGACGCCCCTGGAAGCGGCCGCCCTGACGGCCTTCTATGCTTTCATCATCGAGACTTTCATCTATCGGGACATCTCCTTTTTCAGGGACGCCGCCCGCATCGCCGCCGAGTGTGGCCTGCTGGTGGGCGGGGTACTCCTGATCCTGGGGGTGGCCCTCGGTTTCACCAACTACCTGGTCATGGCCGAGGTGCCGGCCCATGCCGTGGACTGGGCCACCCAGAACATTCATTCGCCGCTCCTGTTTCTGCTGGGGCTCAACCTCTTTCTGCTGGTGGTCGGTTGTCTTATGGACATCTTCTCGGCCATCGTCGTGGTGGTCCCCCTCATCGTGCCTCTGGGTGCTGCCTTCGGCATCGATCCCATCCACCTGGGCATCATTTTTCTGGCCAACCTGGAACTGGGCTACCTGACACCGCCCGTGGGTATGAATCTCTTCCTTTCCTCCTACCGTTTCGACAAACCCCTGCCGGTGGTCTATCGATCCATCCTGCCTCTGCTGGTGGTGCAGCTCATCGGCGTGTTGCTCATCACCTATGTCCCCTGGTTCACCACCTGGCTTCCCGGTTTCTTTTCCACAGCCGGTCCGATGGTGCCGTAGGGGCGTTTTTCGGACCAGACAAGGATCACGCCCCGGAAACTGGTTAACGGTGCCATGTGGCCGTACGTAGCGGCTATACATGATAAGGCAAACCGTCAGGTGTTGAGTGCGAAAGCCTTTTTGAAGGTTGATGCCGCGAGATATGGTAATCTCCATACCGCTGCGCTATAATGAGATTCAGCAGTGATTCATTATGTTTAACCGGCGTCGCCGGCTTGCTGTCTGTTCGACGTGCACGATGGTGCCGGCGCGGAAGGAGATCGGACCATGAAAGCCGTATGTGCCGTGCTGGCGGGAGTCAGCTTGTGCCTTGTGCTCGGCTGCAATGCCGTTTATAGCACCAAACCGGTGGGGGAAACGGTGATCCCTGTCAAGGCAGAGGATTGGGAGGGTACCTGGTTCAACAAGGATGGCACCGTGAGACTTGCGATTCATGATGCGGAGCAGGGAATTCTGCAGCTGGCCTGGATCGAGAAGATGAAACTGGAGTCATATCAGGTCCGGCTGCTTGGGGCGGGGGACTGGCTTTTCGCCAATATCCGCGAGACCGGCGAGACGGAGCGCTACCTGTGGGCGAGGATCGTGCGGGACGGCGAGCAGATCAACCTGTGGGTCCCTGCCGTCGAGAAGATCAGGGTGCTGGTGGAGAAGGGTCGTCTCCCCGGAACGGTGGAGGACAGCGGCACATTGATCCTCGGCGATCTTACCACCGACCATCTCCGGCTGATCACCAGTGAAGCGGAAGGGGTTCTGTTCGAATGGGACAAGCCTATCGTCCTGCTGCGCCTGACCCGGTGAGCAGGTACTGAACCCCGCCCCCCGCCGGCCCGTCTCATTCTGCTGGAACCGCTCCTTCGGCCGACACGCTGGCGCCACCCCTGGGCTCATCTCCGCCCCATGGGGCAACTTTTCCCACACCGTCCACTCTGGGCACCCTTTCTATTCTGGCCACCTCGTCCATTCTGGTCGACCCGCGTCATCTGGCTGCCCCGCCCGCGTTGCCCACCTTACCCATCGTGTCCACCCTGTCCACTACGTCCACTTCTTCTACTCAACCACGCTTCTCCGCCCCCGCGCCCGCCGGGCGGCCGGGCGACCCCGA
>JAFGRT010000106.1 GCA_016935015.1 Acidobacteriota bacterium
CCGTTGCGACGTTGCGCGAGAATTGCTCCCTACGGCGCGGTGCCGCCAGGAGAGAATCACGCCACGGCGCCACGACGCCACGTAAATCAGAAAGATCAGGGAAGACCTTGGGATATTTCAGGAAGAGAATGACGATCCATGTGCCTGGTCATCATCAATGAATAGTTTCTTATTCATAAAAACAATAAAATCAATATATTAAGTTTCAGGAAATGATCCGGGCGAAGAATGAAACGTTGCGCCGTTGCGACGTTGCGCGAGAATTGCTCCCTACGGCGCAGTGCCGCCAGGAGAGAATCACGCCACGGCGCCACGTCAAACCAAAAGACAAGAGAAGATCGGGGCAGAAAGAGCAGATTGGAGCTATCGAAGGAAGGGAAGAATGATCAAAAGGCCCGGCGATCATCAATGCAATTGTCTTCATTCATCCCTGAAGAATTGATCTGTGAAATCAGATGACAAACCCGGGTGATGAAACAATCGTCGCGCCGTTGCGCGAGGAATACGGTCAGGCGCCAGTGTTTCAGGCGAGAAGCCGTTTCTGGACGGATTCGTCTGCGGCGAAATCGGGATCCGGAATGGGGCAGATCTTGTGGCGGCGGCGGGCGATAAGGTCATAGACTAGGTCACGGAGAGGGCGGGGGACCAGGATCAGGGCATAGAGCAGCGGCCAGGCGCCCGACATGCGCCGGGCAATGCGCAGACCGGCAGCGGAACGCAGGTAACATCGAGGTCCTTCAATCAATACCACCGTATCCACTCCTTCCGAATGGATTTCCGCGCATGATTGGAGGAGATTGTGGCCGGTCGCCGAGGACAGGCCGGCGAAGCGGAACCGCCATCGCGGGTCATGACGGGCCACGCGGCGGATCCAGCCCTGGCAGAAGCCGCAGGCGTCATCGAAAAGGATGACCAAGGGCGGAGATTCCATTGACATGATGTCCGGTTTATGGTTCATTTGATCCTTAAAGTCCGAGCGTTCAAACCCTCTGTGCGAGGATGTGACGGGTGAACCAGACGCTGACACCGGTTTGGATGAACACGAAGCGGCGTGCCGATTCAGGGAGACGTCGATTCCTGCTGCCGGTCCTGGTTGGTCTCGTCCTGGTCGGCCTCCACCCACCGGTCGCCGCCAGCGTCGATGGTCCCGTCACGCGGGCGGAACTCCTGCGCCAGAAACGTTTGTCGAAGATGAACCAGCGGCAGCCGGCCGAGCAGGGCCGTCTCGAAAAGGCCATGGTCTACATCCAGGAAGAGCATCTCCTGCAGAAGATCTTCAGCATGGAGCCGGTGTTCAATTTCCGGCCGAAATTCGGCCTGGGCGATGACGGCGACCGTCAACAGGTTCTGGAAAGCGGCAGTGGGCTGGCTTTCGGTTTGCTCTGGGAAAAGAAGGATCTAGCGCCCGGCGTCCACCTGACGTGGGGCGGCTCGCTGTCGACACGGCTCTACCGGCTGGCGGATGTCCGCCTGGAATTACAGGATATGCTGGCCCGCCCCGGCTTTTATTCGCAGTTTCATGCCCTCTATTGGAATTATCCGCAATTGGATTTTTACGGCATCGGCACCAGCTCCCGGGAAGAGGACCAGGTGAACTACCGGTCGGAGAATTTCGAATTCCGCTATGGTATCGGCCAGACCTGGGCCAACGTGTTCACGACGGAGCTGGCGGCCGGCTACCTGCGCACCCGCATCGGCCCGGGCACGGCCCGGGAGCATCCCTCCATCGAGGAGGTTTTCGACGAGGACAGCGCCCCGGGGATGTTCCGGGAGCCGGCCTACTATTACATCCGGCCTCACATCCGCTGGGATTCGAGGGACAACCCCGGCTATCCCTGCGCCGGCACGGTGCTGGATTTTCAGGCTACCTTCTATCAGGATCATACCCTGCACCGCTATTCGTTCGACACGTATGAATTCGAGGCCCAGCAATTCTTCCCGTTCCTGCAAAAGCACCGGGTCATCGCCTTGCGGGCCAAGGCCCAGCTGACCGATGTCGATCGCAATGCGGGCCAGCGCGTTCCCTTTTACATGCTGCCCTACCTGGGCGGCGGAAACTCGTTGCGCGGCTATCGTGAATTCCGCTTCTTCGACGAAAATTACCTGCTGTTTAACGCCGAGTACCGCTGGAAAGCCTGGACCGGTCTGGAGATGGCCCTTTTCGCCGACTACGGCGACGTGTTCCGCCGCATCGAGGACGTGGGCCTGTCCGAACTGCGCTGCTCCTACGGTTTCGGGTTCCGGTTTATGACCGGGCGCAGCGTGTTCCTGCGCGCCGACATCGCCTGGCACGAGTGGGGCCGGCCGCGGGTGTTCATCAAGATGCACAAGATTTTTTGACGGATTGGAGCATGTCGAAGCTAACCTTGTTTACCCTGTTGATCATTTTCACGGTGTTGCCGGTGACGGCCGAACCGGACAGCAGGCGGTTCTATCCGGACGATCCGTTGTGGCAGGACGCCGACAACCTGACCATTCCCGCGCCGGAAGAATGGACGCTTTCCGATTACTATGATTTTGTCGAGAACACCTTCCTGAAGGTCGGAACGCCGGACCAGCCGGTGCCGGCCATGGACGTCAACACCCTGGGCGAAGTGCCCGATTCCAGCTGGTACACCAATCGGCATGCATTCCGCCGGATGTCCCTGGCGGAGCTGACGAAGGGACCCAACACCGGCGAAGGTCCCGACATGAGCGGTCCCTGGCGTGTCATCCGCGGCAAGAGCGCCGGTATCACGCCCGGTTTCGTCATCCGCGACGCGCGCGACGACATGTACTTCATCAAGTTCGACCCGATGACCAACCCCGAAATGGCCACGGGTGCTGAAATCATCAGCACGAAATTCTTTTACGCCATCGGGTATCACGTGCCGGAAAACTATCTGGTCCGCATTGATCCATCCATTCTGACCATCGATCCCCAGGCGCGCTATACGGATTTGTGGGGCAACAAGAAAGCCATTACCCCCGAGGTTCTGGACGATATCCTGCGCCGTGTGCCCCACCAGGCCGACGGCCGCATCCGCGCCGTGGCCAGCAAGGCCCTCGACGGCCGGCCCGTGGGACCCTTCAAGTATTACGGCACCCGCGCGGACGACGCCAACGACATCTTTCCCCATGAACATCGCCGCGTGTTGCGGGGGTTGTACGTCATCGCCGCCTGGCTCAATCATGATGACTCGCGCAGCATCAACAGCCTGGATGTCTTCGTAGCCGAGGGCGACAGCGGGTATATCCGGCATCACCTGATGGATTTTGGCTCGTGCCTGGGGTCGGGCAGCGTCCGCATACAATCGCTGCGGGCCGGCTGGGAATACATGGTGGAATGGTCGGCCATCTTCAAGGGGATCGCCACCCTGGGCCTGTGGGTCCGCCCTTACCTGAAGGCCGACTACCCCGATTACCCGTCCATCGGCCGGCTGGAGTACGAGCGGTTCGATCCGGCCGGCTGGAAACCGGAATACCCCAACCCGGCCTTCCAAAACATGCTGCTGGATGACGCCTTCTGGGGCGCACGCCAAGTTATGGCTTTCACCGACGAGGAGATCGCGGCGGTCTGCCGCATTGGCGAATACAGCGATCCGGCGGCCGAGGCCTGGCTGGTGCGCTGCCTCAGAGAGCGGCGCGACAAGACCGGCCGCCACTGGCTGACGCGCCTCCAGCCGGTGCATGATTTTGCCATCGAGGGCGACATGCTGGTGTTCCGGAACCTGGGGCTGGCGGCCGGCCTGCCGGCTGAAAACCTGTCCTATGGTTATGCCTGGTACGCTTTCGATAATGAGACGGGGGTCGTCTCGTCTCTGGACCGCCGGGGACAGACCGCCGACCCCGCCGTTGCTCTGCCGGAACATCTGCCGGAAAACCGTACGGCAGGGACCGTAGCAAAATATTTTCTGGTGAAAATTGTCGCCGAAACCTCTTCGCAGCCATTGTGGCGGCTGCCCGTCTCCGTCTACCTGCGCCATGACGGCGGCGGCTGGACCGTGGTGGGCATCGAGCGGGCGGGGGGCGATATTTTTGCCCGTTGATGTCATCCTTTTGGCCTGTTTTTACATCCAAAGCTACTGATTCACGCTGTAAGGAGGCAAAGACTCTTGCGATCGATTCATATTTTGATAACCGTCAGCCTGTTCGGCGGCCTGGTGCTGGCCGGCCAGGCGGTGGACACCACCCCGGTGGGCAATCCGACGGATACATACATCCGTACCCTGGCCCCCTATCTCGAAAACTTTGGTGTGGTCAGCGATGCGCTCTTGCGCAGCGCCCAGCCCGACCTGGCCGAATTGCACCGGTTGAAAGAGGCCGGCGTCGTGTCCGTCATCAATCTGCGGAGCGGTAAGGACGGTATCGAAGAGGAGCGGCAGGCCTGCGAGGCGGCCGGTCTGAAATATTTCAGCCTGCCCTGGGGCAATACGCTGCAGGGTGTCAACCGCAATGCCATCATCGGTTTTTTCGACGTCCTGGCCGATCCGGAGAACCTGCCGGCCCTGGTGCACTGCAAGCGGGGCGCCGAGCGCACCGGCACGGTGGTGGCCGTCTACCGGATCCGGGAGCACGGCTGGGACGCCCGGCGGGCCTACGAGGAGATGAAGGACTACAAGTTCCGCCATTACCTGTACCGCAGCCTCAAAGAGTATGTCTTCAATTACGAGGATTACTGGCGGCAACGGCAGGAAATCGGCGTCCAGACCCGCTGATCCGGGTAGCTGACATGGGGCCCCGCCCAGGAATCAATTGAACCAGTAGCCAATGCCCCCGCCGGCAATGGATTGCTCGTTGCCATAAGGATCGGATTTGAAAAACAGGTCCAGGGTGAAGTCCCCCCAGCGGAACTGAAGGCTCGAATCGAGGCTGTAGCTCCGGCCGTAGTAAATCTTCAGGATATCGGCCAGATTGAAGTGGTCCTGCACCGTGACGCCGAATTGCGGCCGGAGAGAGGCGCCGGACCATAACCGGAAGGGAGCAGCCGCGAAAATGCCGCCGCGCACGAAACTGGGGCCGGCACGAGTGGCCAGCCGCCCCTCGGCCTCGCCGGAGAAACGGAACGGTCCGGCCTCGGCCAACGGGTAGTGCAGGGTCAGGCCGCCGCAGACCCCTCCCACGTAGCGATCCGGGTACTTGAAATCCAGCAGCCCTTCGCCCAGCAGGCGATGCAACCAGTTTTCGATCTTCTGGCTGCCCAGGTTGCCGTTGATCTGACCGCCGGCGATAAAACCCACCGTGCCCCGGCCCAGCGGCCGCTGGTGGCGGCCCAGGATGCTGAGGATATCCAGGTGAAAACGGGTTTCCCGGGTGGTCAGACTTTCCAGCTGAACCAGAACCCCCCAGTCCCGGTTGTCCCGCCGCCATGTCACGTCCAGGAGGAACGCGCTGGAGTGTTCGTCGTCGGTGCCGTTGAAGCGGTCGTTCTCGTAACCGAGATAGAACTGCCACGCGGAACCGGGATTTTCGCCGGCAGGCACCGGTATTTTTTCCTGAGCCGACGCCGACATACAGGTGAAAGGGGAGAGACAGATGAAGGCGACGCAGGCCACAACAGGCCCGCGGCAGGCATGGACGAATCCCGGCAAGAATCACTCTCCCTCGAAAAATTTGTCGGCGAGAAGTTCCATCAGACGTTCCACCTTGTACTCCGAATGCGGTGCCGCATCCAGCAACCGCCGGATGATCAGGTCCAACCGTTGAAAACGGCTTTCCAGTTCCAGCGGTGGGAGACTGGTGTGGGTCAGTAGCTGGACGGTGCTGATCGTGAACAGGTAGACGCAAAAATCCTTGAACGATTCCCGGTTGAACCAGAGCTGCTCTTCATAGCGGTTGACACCCAGGAAATTGCCGATCGACGGATCTTCCAGCAGATCGGCCAGGAGCTGCTGGAGGGGACGCGCCGTCGGGTCCTCCGTCAGGCTGTGCTGGTGTTCCGTCAAGCTGCGAATGAGCGTCAGACGGCGGGCCGCCTCCGCCTCGTCCAGACCGCTTTGCTGTAGAAAGGCGACCAATCGGGGACCCAGATTGAACTCTTCCAGCAGGCTGAGGCTGAGCGTGGCGAAATCGGGCCGCAGCGGCTGGCCCAGGCGATGGCAAACCAGCCAGCCGAAAAGGGTGGGCCAGGCGGCCGGGTCATCGGCCAGCCCGCGGTGGAGGAAATCACGGACCAGCGGGGAACGGACGGGTTCCGGCAGCGTCACCAGGGGTAGCTGTAGCAGTGTATCCAGCTCGCGGCGGCACGTTCGGGCCACGGCCTTGCCGTTGCCCTTGCCGCCGGCGAAACGGGCCGCCAGGGCCAACAACTCGCGTTGCCGCTGCTCGAATTCGTCCAGGATGTCGCGATCCACCGGCATGCCCGGTTCGGTCGGTTGCGCCGCCAGGAGCCGCCGGCTGAAATCCGCCTCGAGCAGCCGCTCCAGCGATCGGTGTAACGGCTGGAGATAGAGATTGCGCAGGGCCTGGTCCAGGGAGGCGACGCCGCGGCCTTCCAGAAAATGAAACACTTTGCGGTACAGGTGGTCGCCGTCATCGCGAACGATCCGGAAATCCAGGAAAACCTGGTACTGATAGGCGCCTAGTGACACGAACAACCCCTGTTCATGGATGTCGCGGCAGTTGCGGATGTATTCCAGATCCTGGACAAGGTCGCGGAAAATGACGAAGCATTCGGGATCATTAGGCAGGCCGAGGGCGTCGCCCAGGGAGCGCTGGCTGAGTTCCCGTTCGCCGTCGCCGCCCCGGGGGATCGAATAGGCGACGGACATTCGGATCCAACCCTCGGTATCGGCAAATTTATTATGGTAGATCACCAGGCTGCGCTCGTCGCCGGCCCGGTTGGAATAGGCGAAAACGTCCTCGTTCACCCCGCCGTGGTTCGTGAAAAAATCATACAGGATGAAATCCCGCACCTCGGCAAACAGATGACGCCGGTGCAGCAGGGGCGAGATGAAGCGTTCGTGCCGCCAGATCAGGTCGTCGTCGGGCTGTTCATCCCAGTAGGCCCGCTTGTATTCCATGCCGTACTTCTCGGTGTAACCCTCCACCTGGCCGTGGCCGAACATGGGCAGGCCGGGCAGGGTGCTCATGAGCACGGCCACGCCCGTGTTCTTGTCTCCCCGGCCGAACTGGGCGACGGCCGTGTCCTCGTCGGGGTTGTTCATAAAATTGACGAAGCGCTTGAGGATTTCCGGGTTGAATTCCAGAACGTTCTTGATGGTGTAGCGAAACTTCTGGTTCTCTTCGTTTTTGAGCATGTTCATGAAGGCGCTGTTGTAGACACGGTGCATGCCCAG
>JAFGRT010000107.1 GCA_016935015.1 Acidobacteriota bacterium
CCGCTCACCGCCAGAAAGACACCGAACAGAATCCCGACAGCGACGGCCACTCCTCGGTGGCGTTCATACAGCCACTTCAATCCCAGGGCAACCAGCACGCAGAAACCGACCGAGGGGAGATACAGGTAGTGCTCGGCCATCAGTTCATGATGGGGCACGATATGGGACATGGGCAGCAGCGTGGCGAAAAACCACAATCCCCAAAAGGCGAGGGTGAATCGGCCGCGCACGGCCTGGATCACCAGCAGACCCAGCAATACCAGGACGCCCGCCAGGGCCACCCAGCCCAGGATGTCCCCCCAGTGAAACGCGATGGGGAAGGAATCGTAGGAGTAATCGGCGCGCAGGGTGACGGGTGCCACCATCAGGAACAGGTAATACCAGTAAATTTTGGCCACCGTCAGAAAATTGGTGACGATGTCCCCGCCCCACCAGCCGATCTTGCCGGTGATGGTCCGGCCGAAGGAAAAGTAGGCGGCCAGCAGCAGGCCCACCCCGAACATAACGCCATAAATGACCCTGCCGCGGTGCCAGATCGCCCGCCAACCCGCCCACAGGGAAGCCGCCGCGGATTTTTCACGGTGATGCCGGAGCTCATCCAGGTAATCGTACAGGAAAATCAGGATCGGCACCACGATCCCGGCTTCCTTGGAGAAAAAGGCCAACAGGAAAAGCACGATGACCGGCACCCAGAGCCATTTTCGGCCGGTACGGCGGTACTGCAGATAGCACCAGAACGACAGCAGGGAAAAGAAGGCCGCCAGCAGGTCGCGGCGTCCGGAGATATACACGGCAGCATCGATATGCACCGGATGGAGGGCGAACAGCGTCAAGGCGACGATGATGACGCCCAACCGCAATCCCATGGCCCGCAGGACCAGCCAGAGGGCCCCGATGACCATGACATGGTACAGCAGGTTGGACAAGTGAAAAAACAGGGGTTGCCCTCCGCCAACGGCATAGTCCACGGCATAGGTGAGGGTGCGCACCGGCCGGTAACTGATGGGGCTGAGCATGCTTTCCAGCGCCAGGGGCAGGGAGCGGATGATGGTGTTTTCGGCGACCAGCATGTGATCGTCGAACACGAAATCATAGTCCAAGCAGGGCAGATACAGGAAAAACGCGCCGCAGAGAATCAGCACCAGCAACCAGGGCGCCAGATGTTCCAGCCGGGCCGCGCCGGCGGCGGGCGCGGCCGGCGGGGAGGGTAACGGTTTTTTCGGCCGGATTCGGGACTTACTTTTTTTCATCGGGCAGACAACGACCGGAAACGAACATCCTGGTTTCCTCCAGATCAGTGACGATGGTCAGGTAGGAATCGTAGCGGCCCGGAGGCATGGGTCCCACGAAGGAGACCTTGACCATACAGACCGGGGCATTGTTTTCGATGATTTCCACCTTGAAGTGGGAGATGGAGCTCGCCACCGATTGGATCATCAGTTTCTCTCCATCGCGTCGCGAGATTCTGAGATAACGCCATGGATCTTCTGCGTCCATCCGTTTCTGAAAGAACAAATGCTGGGGGTGCAGGGTCAGCTTCGATTCACGGCGAAAATAGACGGGGACCATAATCTCCGGAAAATCCGCGCTGGTGGACTGAATTTGGATGGAGTCACTCTTCTGGAATTCAGCGCCCGGGGTCACGCTGAAAGTCACCGTGACCTCCCGGCCTTCCGGGTGGTCCACCCGTGGCGCCACCAGCCCTTTCTCCGCGGTAACTGCCAGGACTTTAATGGGATTCTCGCCCAGAGCTTTCAGACGTATTTTGCCGGTATACGCATTGCCCACCGGCCAGTCCAGTTTGACGGCGTGGGGCGACCACTCCAGGTCCGTGACCACCTCCGCCCGCACTGTCAGCTTGACTTTGGGGTTGTCCGGATCGTTGCTGTGCACGAAAAGATATTTGAAGGCGATTTCCCGCTGATTCGGCGCGGTGTAGGTCACATGCAGGTCCGCCCCGCCGCCGGGCAGAATCCGCGTATCGGACAATCGGGTCACGGTGCAGCCGCAGGTGGCCTTGATATCCGTGATTTCCAGCGGACTGCCCCCCTGGTTCCGGAAATGAAACGAGAATTCCCGGGTGGCACCGATCGTGAAAGAACCCAGGTCGATGAACGTCTGGTCGAATTCGATCCGGGGCGGCTCACCGGCCGCGAAGGCCCAGCTGAAACCCAGGAAGAATAGGACGATGAGTGTGGTGGCGGTATGGCTCATTTTTTGCCTTTCGTTTTGGGTTTGGACGTGGCCGAGGACAGGTCGGCGCCTTTCTCATGAATGGAGAGACGGAGCGGCACGGTCACCGTCTCGGGGCCGATCCGGATCAGGATCTCGCCGGTCCGGAAGCCGGTGGCGTCCGCCGCGGCGGCCTCCACCCGGACCACGTTGGCCACTTCCCCGTTCTTGATGATGGCGGCGGTGACGCTGTCCTGGGAAGAGTCCACGCCGGTGATGGAAAAACGGCGCCCCTTGTTGTTCTTGATGATGACATCGCGCTGCACGCCCTCGCCGGCCCGGGTATACAGGAAGAGGCGGGGCGGTATGGCCGCGTATTCCTGCAGCAGGCGCAGAAAGACCGGCAGCTGCAGTTGCGGATAGGACTGGCTGGTCGTCTCCAGACGGACAAAGGTACTGAGCGTCTCGCCGGCGCCCGCGTCCAGCCGGCCGGGCACATAGCGGACGACCAGCCGCGTCCGGCCGTCGTCCAGCGGCTGCACCTCGGCGGACAACCACGGCGCCCCGCTCCGGACCTCGGTGATCCGGAATGTCGCCGGATCATCGGGACGGAAAAAAATCTCCTCCTCGACCGGCTCTTCGGGTGGCTGGCGATCCCAGCGTACGGCATAGGGCGCGAATTCCAGATCCGTCACGATCTGCCCCGTCACCGACAGGGTGACCACCGGCTGCCGGGGATCGTTGGTCTGAATCATGATCTTTTTGACGGGATCCCCCGGCTGGCGGCTGGTCCGGTA
>JAFGRT010000108.1 GCA_016935015.1 Acidobacteriota bacterium
GAAGTCCGTTTCCGGGGCGGCTCGGGTTTTATCCGTCGCAATCAGCTGGGCCCGCAGCGACACCTGGAAATCTTCTTTAACGATGTCGACCAGGGGGACTCCATCCTGATCCAGACGCCTGAGGATCAGCGGATCCTTATCGACGGTGGGGAGACTGACGATGCCCATGCCTTCATCACCAACAAGTACCGTCTGGACAAGGCTGACAATTACATCGATTTGGAAGCGGTGGTGGCCACTCACAGTGACAGTGATCATACGAAAGGCCTGCTCAAAATCCTCGAGGATCCCAAAATCGCCGTCAAGCGTGTATTTCACAACGGCCTGTTCCGTTGGAAGAGCGGTGGCGATCCCGGCCTGCGGGCCGGAAGAACCGTGGAAGGGATCGTCGATGACTGGCCCCAGGAATCCGCCAGCCGTAAACTCTCCTCTCTGATGTCCGATTTCGTGAATGCCGCCCGCAAAGCCCAGCAAAACTTGCCGGTCGCATTGCAGGCCATGTCGCAGCAGGAGCGTTGGCAGGGACGGCTTGATTTCGATCCGGCCGACTTCACCTTCCGGCGGCTGGAACGCAAGGATGTGTTCATGCCACCCTTCGATGGGATTCAGTCTTCGTTTACCCTTGAGGTCCTCTGGCCCTGGGCGCAGCCGGATGCCAACAATATGGAATCGTATCCCTGGTACGGCTCGGCGGCCAAAACGGTCAACGGCAATTCCATCGTGCTGAAACTGACCCACGGCCAGAACCGGATCCTGCTCACCGGGGATCTCAACGAGAAATCCATGGATGATCTGCTGGAGCTGTATGACGAGCGAAGCGGTGCGCTGAGCGCTGATGTTTACAAGGCGGCGCACCATGGCAGCCAGCATTTTTCAGTACCATTTTTGAAGGCCATGGCGCCTGACGCCGCCGTGGTGTCATCGGGCGATAAAGCCTACGATCGGCACGGACATCCGCGGGCGGTACTGATGGGTACCCTCACCCGATATGCCAAGCATCCGCGGCCGGGCGTATTCTGTACCGAGTTGGCTCAGTGTTACCGGAAACTGTCGGATACCGAATTGCGAGCCTTTAATCAGGGGACCAGGATTCTGTATGAGAAAGCGATCCAGGGGATTGTCCATTTGCGCAGTGACGGAGCGCAACTCTACCTGGGGACGGTCCACGGTCGTCCCACGCCTGAAGACGCATCCCGGAACATCAACTGGAAATGGGATATCTGGCCGGATGAATAACGAACTCTGTCTGACTATGATCGGCCTATCCGCGGTGAGGTTAAAGGAGAAGGTTTGTCTTTCCAATATTGCATCAACCGTCCTTCAATGGCAGAAAATCTTAGGTTTTGCGGTGCTGCGAGATAACCTGCCAAATCGAATGCAGCCCAAGCTGTTTTATCCACTGCGCCAGGTAATCCCGGTCGAGTGAGTCCCCGGAGATTTCTAAAATGGAGAGAATATCAAGGACATGTTTCTCCAGACCGCCGGATTGATAGGCCAGCATCTTGGAAAGGATGATGTCCTCCGGTCGGGCGGTTTGCGCCTGGAAGTTTTCCGAGAATTCAAGTCGGGATCGGCGAGAAAATTCCGTTTTGGCATACGGCGTCTCTTTTCGGATGATCAGATCCACTTTCGAGCCCGATTCGACGTGAATGATATTGAACTGACCCTTGCGACGGATCACTTCCCGAATGAGTTCTACCGAAGGCATGTAAAAAACATCAGCCTCAAAATAGCTACGCAGTTGTTCGACCTGGTCGGGGGAGATCTCCACGACGACGTCCATGTCGTTGGTCAGCCGCGGCTCGCCGTAGAGCATGGCGCCGACGGATCCGCTCACCATATAGAGAATTCCGCACGCCTCAAGGCTCTTGAGAACCAGAATGAAAAAGTCTTGCTGGGTCACAACCGAACCTCCTCAGGATCTCCCGGCGGATCTCCTCTTCGGAGGCGCCCTTCATCTCTCGTCGCAGATGCCGCTCGAGACGCTGGACTGCGAAATCATGGAGCGCGCAGGCCGTCTTCAACCGCTGCGCCGGTGTCATCCGCCGGTATATTTCCCGTTGTTCCTTGTCCATGGCGGTCACTCTCTGATCTGACAGATTATCATTTTTCGACTGAGTGACATCGGCGATGGTGATTGCCGCTATCCTACCTGGCCGTCACTGTCAAGATCTCTACATGGTCACAGTTTACCATGCTCTTGTCTGGATCTCTCAGTAAAATGGGAGGCAGGTAATAGCTACTTGACTGGTCCTCAGGATTCTTAGTAAATCCTATTCATATGTTGTTTTTGACAAGTAGTGGGTGGCACTGCTCTATTCGCCCTGATTGCCTTCAGAGGGTGATGAATGTCGGGTTATGCGGGGCATTTGGGGGGAGATTGTCGGGTACAAATCGGTAAACTGACAAATCTATTTAATTGAATTTTTTGACGTTAAGTTCTGATTGTCGGGTTTGTCGGGTTTTAGGCACATACACCCCCTTTATATCCACATGATTTTCCAGATGAGCGGTATCAGCCACAAAGACGCTAATGCGCGAAGAAGATTTTTATGGTTCAGAGAAGCAGTGCATTGCCAGAAAAGATCATGCCGTTCAGAAGGCACTGCCGCTGCTGAACCGGAAAAATCCAAACCTTAAAAATCTATGTGGCTTTGCGATTCGGTGGCAAGAAAACCTTCGTGCCTTGGCGCTTTAGCGGCCACTACTTTCCCCCGTTGCGCCGTTGCGGCGTGGCGCGATCAATCCTTAAAAACTTCGCCCCATGGCGCCTTGGCGGCCAATCGTTCTGCACGTTGCGTCGTTGCGGCGTGGCGCGATCAATCCTTAAAAACTTCGCGCCATGGCGCCTTGGCGGCATATAAATCTGCGGCATCTTCCTATCTTTGTGGCTGAGTTTATCCGAAGAGGTTCTTGTTCATGCGCTCCACCACGGCGGCGGTGTGGCTTTCGGCGATGTGGGCGTAGCGCTTGACCATGGCCAGGGTGCGGTGGCCCAGCACCTCGGCCACCTCACCCAGGGTGGCGCCGTTCATGAGGAGGTACGAGGCGCAGGTGTGGCGCAGGTCGTGCCAGGTGAAATCGGTGATCTCCGCCGACTGCATGGCATTGCGGAAGGGACGCCGGATATCGTACGGCTTCCGGGGATTGTAAGGGGAAGGGAAGCAGAGGTCGGAACGGGGATCCCGGTTGGCATACAGCTCACGCATGAGGTGGAGAGCCTCGCCTCGCAAATAGATGGCCCGGCCGGTACCCGTCTTGGTATGGATGGACTCCAGGCGGCAGCGGCCGGCGGCCAGGTCCACCCGGTCCCAGGTCAGGCCGAACAGCTCGCCGTGCCGCAGGCCGGTGGAGACAGACACGGTGAAGGCGACCAAAAGGTAGAGATTGCCGCTTTCCCGGCAGGCCGTCTGCAGGCGGTGCAGTTCCTCCCGGGAGAGAAATCGGACCCGGCCGGGATTCTCCCGCGGCTTGCCCACCCGCCGGCAGGGGGAGTCCTGGATCCACTGCCACTCGTTGATGGCGATGGTGAACAGGTGCGCCAGAATGCGCAGGTACTTGGCGGCGGTGGAGGGGCTGACCCCGGGCCAGCGCTCGCCGGTCCGCCGCCCGGCCGTATAGCCCGACCCCTGGCTGAGCAGCTCGTCCCGGCATTCGGTGATCAGGGCCGGCGTGATCTGGCCGAGGGGGATGTGCCCCAAGCGGTCGGCCCACCACTGGAGCCGGCGCTCCTCGGTGGCATAACTGCTGGGCGCCTTGTGGGGCAGGATGTCGCGGATATAGCGATCAACGGCCTCCTGGAGGGTACGCCGGTTCCCCTCGGCCTCTGGGTCGTAGGCATTTTCCCGGACCAGGGTCTCCTGCTTCTGGGCCCAGTTGCGGGCGCTGGTCAGCCGTTCGAAGGTTTGCGAGACGTGTCCCTTGTCCTTGAGACGGATCTTCACCCGGTACGTGATTTTGCCGTTCCGTCCGACGCGCTTTTCGATAGTGGCCATTCAAAACCCCTGATGAAAATTTCCCGGAAACAGGATGTGCCAGGCCATGATACTATCCACAGCGCCGGCCTGGCAAGAGTAATTGGGACAAATTTGGGACACTGAATTGCGAATATCCTGGATTCCTCGTGAAAATAGATCATTCCACATGGCATGCAGGGATGGCGTTAAATAAACAAAATATCAATAGTTTAGATACTATAAATTGTAAATTACCGTCATTGTGACTTCATCGTGTTTATGGGATATTATTTCCTGTCACGCCGAAGGTCGCGAGTTCGAGTCTCGTCAACCCCGCCAATATTATCAAGGACTTGCGAAAGCAAGTCCTTTTTCATTTCTTCTCCTGTCACACTCCCGTCACACCCAAAAATCTCTCCC
>JAFGRT010000109.1 GCA_016935015.1 Acidobacteriota bacterium
GCCGCGCATGAAGGCCAGGGGGGCAATCTCGATCACTTCCCGTTCCAGCAGTTTCTGCACCTTGTCGAAATCCAGCATGTGGTAGAGGGCATCATAGAGCGGACGCAGATACGGATTGACCTTCTCCTGCATATCACCGGGCAGGAAGCCCAATTTTTCGCCCGCTTCCACGGCCGGCCGGGCCAGAATCAGCTTGGTCACCTTCTTGTCCAGGAGCATGGAAACAGCCACCGCTACCGCCAGGAAGGTTTTGCCCGTTCCAGCCGGCCCGATGGCGAACACCAGGTCGTTGCGCCGGATTTCATCCACATAGCGCTGCTGATTCCGGCTTTTGGGGAATACCCGCCGCTGTCCTACATGGATGGGCTCCTGGCGTTCGAAGAAATCGTGTAGCCGCAAGGCGGAGTTTTCAGCAATTTCACGAAATGAGCGACGCAGCATGTCCCGCTCGATGACGGGCTCCTTGGCCGAAATCTCCGCAAAATCGTGCAGAACCTGACGGACGATACCGACATTCTCTTCGGCCCCTTCCAGATTGAGCATATGTCCCCGGACATGGATTTCCACGTCAAAGAGGGATTCAAGCAGTCGCAGGAATTCCTTGTTGCGTTCAAAAAGTATTTCCACACTCTTGTCATTCAACTCCAGCGGTTTCAAACAGGTCCCCTCCTGTCGACATTGGGCTGGTCAACATCTTACCAATCCCCGCCCGTTACGTCAATCTTTGGCTGTTCCGGTGAACCGTTCATATTCCGGTCAGGAGATTGTTGTTTTTCTGTGACAAATATCACGGAATTTTGATTGTTTCTTCTTTAAACTACGGCCGCTCGTACTGGAAGGAATTACTGCCCCGGGTCGTCCGCAACCGCCGCCGGCCCGCTTCAGGATGGAAATCATTATGAGAAACAAGCTGCTTCTTTTCTGCTGGCTGCCGATACTGATACTGGCAGCCGGCGAAGCGATGTTTGCCCTCGAGAACGATGACCCGGAAGAACTGCTGCGCCGGCTCCGCCAGGACATCCGCCGTCACGGCTACCGCTTTCAGGTGGCGGACAATCCGGCGCTGGATTATCCCTTGTCCACCTTGTGCGGCCTGGTGGAGCCGCCCGACTGGCGGGAAGGCGCCCGTTTCGTCGATTTCACCGCCAAGGAAGAGCTGCCCGCCGCCTTTGACTGGCGGGACCTGAACGGCTGCACTCCCGTCAAGAACCAGGGCAATTGCGGCAGCTGCTGGGCGTTCTCCACCGTGGGCGGCCTGGAGTGTCAAATCCTGCTGCTCGACCTGATGGCAGAGGACCTGTCGGAGCAGTTCCTGGTCAGCTGCGACACCAGCAACAGCGGTTGCAGCGGTGGCTGGTTCGCCCATGATTTCCACATCACCGAAGGCGCCGTCCGGGAGAGTTGCTTCCCGTACACCGCCGCCGACGATCCCTGCATCGAGACCTGCCCGCGCCCTTATTATGCGGAATCCTGGGCCTACATCGGCAATTCCTACAGTGTCCCCAGCATCAACGCCATCAAGCAGGCCATTTACGACTACGGTCCCATCTGCGCGGCCGTGGCCGCATCCAGCTCCTTTCACGCCTATTCCGGGGGCGTCTACGACGCCGACGACTCCACCGTGATCAACCACGCCATCATGCTGGTGGGTTGGGATGACGCCGACGGCTGCTGGATCCTGCGCAATAGCTGGGGCGCCGGTTGGGGTGAAGACGGGTATATGCGGATCGCTTACGACTGCAACCGGGTTGGTTATGCCGCCAATTTCGTGACCTACGTGCCGCTGAATGCACCCCTCATCGATCTCGACGATGTCCAGCCCGACTCCGGGGTCTCAGGAAATAACCGTCTGGACCCGGGCGAAACCGCCGAGCTGACGATTCTGCTCCTGAACGACGGCGCCGAGGTTTCGTCCGTCCAGGCCGTGCTCTCGAGCACCGATTCCTACGTCTCCTTCCCCGTGGCGCAGGCGGATTACGGGACGATCCCCCACGGCGAAACCCGTGCCGGGCTGTGGCCTTTCCAGGTCACCGTGGCCGCGGACGTGCCAATGGAACACCAGGTCCAATTTCAGTTGGCCGTTTCGGCCGGCGGCAGCTACGCCGTTGATCTTAGCTTTGCGCTGACGGCCCATTATTCCGGCATCCTGGTGCTGGATCTGGACGGCAACACCAACAGCGGCCCCGCCCTGGCCACCGCCCTGGAGAGCAACGGGCGTCCCGCTCATTACGCCACTTCCTACGACTGGAATGCGTTGTCGGATTTCGAAGCCGTGTTCCTGTGCCTGGGGATATACTCCCAGAACCATGTGCTGACCTCAAGCGAAGGGGATGCCCTGTCCGCCTATCTGGACGGGGGTGGCGTTCTCTATCTAGAGGGAGGCGACACGTGGGCCTTTGACTCGGCCACCACCGTGCATTCTCGTTTCCATATCGACGGCACCGCCGATGGCACCAGCGATCTGTCCACCCAGCAGGGCCAAAGCGGCACGCTGTGGGAGGGCCTGGCCCTGGTCTATGATGGTGACAACAATTTCATCGATCATCTGGCCGCCACAGGTGACGGCCAGCTCATCTTCGCCAACAGTTCCCCGGCCTACGGGACCGCGGTGGCCCGGGACGCCGGCACCTATCGCACCATCGGCGCCTCGTTCGAATTCGGCGGCCTGGTGAACGGCGCCGGGGACAACACGCCAACCGGCGTCATGGCCAGGATCATGGAGTTTTTCGGCATCCATGCAACCGGCAGCGGCGACCTGGATGACAACGGCGTGCTTGATGCCGTGGATCTCGGCATCCTGGCTTCTTTTCTGGCCGGCAACAGCGACCAATTGCCCGGCGAATCGTCAAAGGCCGACTGCAACGGCAACGGGCAGGTCGAACTTCAGGATCTGGTGGTGCTGATCGAGATGGTCACGGGCAACCTTTGATCCAAACCGATGTGGGGATTTCGCTCTTCATACCGGGTACTGGCCGCGCCGGCCGGCGCGGCCAAATAATGTCTTCAATCGCGCCGAGACTTGTATTATAGTGTTGCCGTGATGGATAAACCGAGCAGCGACTGTTCCTATACCATACGCAAACTGGATCTCTCCGGCACATTCCTGTCCCCCCCACCCGAGGACGTTTCCCTGTCGCCCTGTGTCATCGAGTATGAACTTCCTCCGGACCGGCTGGACCTCGACGCTCTGAAGATCATCCGGCGGCTCCAGCGTCACGGTCATCCAGCCTTTTTGGTCGGCGGGTGCGTCCGTGATATCCTCCTGGAGCAACCCCCCAAAGACTTCGACGTCGTCACATCAGCCCAACCCAAAGACATCCGGAAACTCTTCCGTAACAGCCGGCTCATCGGACGACGCTTCCGGCTGATTCACATGTACTTCAAACAGGGCAAAATCATCGAGGTGGCTACATTCCGCCGCAGTGCCACCCAAGATGACGAACTGGAGGACCGTCATGCCGAAACGAATCTCTACGGTGGACCGGCCGACGACGTCATCCGACGCGACTTCACCATCAACGCCCTGATGTATGATCCGGAGCGGCGCGAAATCCATGATTACGTCGACGGTTTCCGGCATCTGTCCCGCCGGCTGTTATGCACCATCGGCCGGCCCGAACGACGCCTGCAGGAAGATCCGGTCCGCATCATCCGCGCCGTCCGCTTCGGTGTTCGGCACAACCTGCAATTTGATCCGCCTCTTCTGGCAGCCATGCAACAGCTGTCGACACAGGTGTTGGAATGCAACCGGGACCGCATGACCGAGGAAATTTTCAAGATACTCCGCTGCAGCGCCGCCGCCCCATGTCTGCAGATGTTTACGGAGCTTGGCATTCTGCCACTCCTGTTTCCCGGCCTCCAGCTCAAAGCGGAAGCCGGTGAATCTCCCTTCAAACACATCGAGAGACTGGATCGCTCCATACGGAATAACGGATTCTTCAACGACTCCATCATTCTCGCCGTTTTCGTATTCAGCTTCTGCCGGGATTTTCTGTATGAAGCGGGTGACATCGTTCAGGATCTGAACGAGGTGCTGGCTGCCGTCAACGCCAATCTCCGTTTTCCCCGCTGGCAACTGCACCATATCCGCCAGATGCTGATGTCCCAGCGCAACCTGCTGCGTGGTCCCTACACCCGGCGGGCCCAACGAATACTCTCCCGTGATTATGCCGCCGACGCCATCACCCTCATGGGACTCGTGGCGGGGGACAATGACGCCCGCAAAATGCATGAAGCCTGGAGCCGACTGATCTCGGGCCAGGCATCGGGCCCGCGTCGAAAACGAAAACCCCGCTCTAAAAGGAATCAATAAGATGTCATTCATTCGCCCGACGGTCTGTCTTCTCCTCTGTTGGGGGATGCTGATTCCGTCCGGTGTCGTCCGCGCAACGGGCTCACCCGAAAGGGGGGTAACCCAGCGGATGCACACCATCTCCAGCCATCGACTTCACGAATATGTGGCCGAACTGACCGCGCCTGCGTATTCCGGCCGGCTCACCGGCACGACCGGCTACCGGGCCGCCGCCCAGTGGGTGGCCGAACGATTCCGCCGCTGGGGCATGGAACCTGCCGGCGACGACGGCTCCTGGTTTCAGCATTTCGACATCCCGTATACTCTTGTCTTCCCGGGCAGCGTGGTCAGGCTGCACCTCACGCAAGACAACGGACAGGTCATCTGCAAGGACTACCGTTACGAAGAAGAATATATCCCGGGATCGACTTCCGCCAGTGGTGAAGTGACGGCGGAAGTGGTCTATGTCGGTTACGGTATCTCCGCGCCGGAACTGGGGTTTGACGAATACGCCGGCGTGAACGTGGCCGGTAAAATCGTGCTGATGGAGCCGGAAGTGCCGGTCTCTCCGGAAACACATGCCGACATGTTTTCTGCCTGGCGGCCCTATTCCTTCCATCAGTACAAGCTGCGGAACGCCGTCGCGCACGGCGCCCGGGGCATGCTGTACAACTACGGTCCCATTGCCAATCCCAACAATGCCTATGATCCGAATTTCATCTATTCTCACGTGGGCGACGTCGTCGCCGCCGACCTCTTCGCCGGCACCGGCCGCGAACACGCCATCGTTGTCAAGGAAATCCGCGAAACGCTACAGCCCCGTTCAGCAACGCTGGGCAAAACCGTGACCATCCGGAACCACACCGAGCATCATCCCGAAGGACGCGGCTGCAACGTTCTGGCTCTGTTGCCCGGCCATGATCCGGAGCTCCGGCAGGAAGTGATCATTGTCGGGGCGCATCTCGACCATGTCGGTCGCTGTGACGAAATCATGCCGGGTGCCAATGACAACGCTTCGGGCATAGCCGTCCTGCTGGGCGTGGCCGAAGCGCTGGCCGGCCTGGAGGAACCGTTGCAACGATCCGTCCTCTTCATCTGCTTCGGCGCCGAGGAACAGGCCCTGGTGGGTTCGCAGCACTATCTCGCGCAGCCCGTCTTTCCCCTGGCCCAGACCCGTTGTCTGCTGAATCTGGACGGCGTCGGCTGCGGCGACAAGCTCTCCGCCATGGCGGCCGAAAATTTTCCGGCCTTGTGGGAATTCATCCGGCGGGCCAACGCGAACTACGTGCATCGGACGGTCACGCCGCGTCTTTTCCATAACCTCGCCCGACCGCGGCTGGACGCCGCCTGGTTCATGTGGCGCGAAATTCCAACGATCTCCTTTTCCTCATACGGGGCACCCTGCCCCTATCATGTGACCCGCGACAACCTGGACATCATCACACCCGAAATTATGGAAGACCTCGGCCAGATCCTGTTTCTGGCCATTGCCGAACTGGCCGGCCAGGCGGAACTGCCCGATTTGAAAAACGGAGGTCATCGATGAAACTTTCAGTCATTCTCTGGTTGATGCTGATGCTCTTCCTCGTCCCTGTCCCCGCGGCGAAAGCCGACGGCGCAGCCGTCATGCTGGAGGCCGTCGCCAGGGCCATGGATACCGGCATCGCCGACTGGGAGTTGGCGCTCGATGGCCGCACCTTCACGCCATATTCACCCGGGCAATCCGTTACAACCGGCTCCGGTGTATTCCAGGCGGTCTTCACTGTGCCGCCATCCCACGCCGGGCAGCCCGTGACCGGGACTGAATGCCGGCTCGTTCTGGAAATGTACGCCCGGGGCGAGGTGGAGATCGTTCCCCGCTGCAACGGCCGGGAATATGCCCCCTTTGTCATTCCTGGCGGGGAGCTGACGGGTCAAGAATTCCGCCATGACATTGTGATCGCCAATGAGCTTTCCGCCGGACGGGTCGAGGTACAACTTTCCTTTCACAACCGGGGATTGCGACCGTTCCGCACGGAGTTCTGGCCGCCACGCAAATCTCCCCTCCCCGATGAACAACAGAACCTGATTTTACGCGGCGCCCGGCTGGACTTCCCGGCCGCGGCGGGAAACAACCAGGCCGTCATCGGGTGGCTGACCAGCATGCAGACGGCCCAGGGGTTGTTGAATCCCGAACTGAAGCGGTACACGTTTATCGGTGATCCCTACGATATCCCCGATGCCCGCAATATCCCTGCCGGGCGACTGGCCGCCCTGCGCGACAACTGGGCGGACGCCGTCCTCGCCCTGGACCTGGCCGCCCTGCAAGCGGGGGATTGGCCCGCAGTGGCGGCTTCCCTGCAACACTCCTATGACCTGGCCGGCCCGCTGCGGGAATACGCACGGGAATTCAAGGTCTATCTCATCGGCAATGCCCACATCGATATTGCCTGGTTGTGGCGCATGGCCGAAACGAAACAGGTGGCCCGCAACACCTTCGACACGGTCCTGACCAATATGACCGAATACCCCGAGCTGCGCTATGCCCAGAGCCAGGCCCTCACGTACCAGTGGATGGAGAGGGAATACCCCGAACTGTTCGAGCGGATCCGTCGCCGAATCAAGGATGGTTCCTGGGAAGTGGTGGGCGGTATGTGGGTGGAACCCGACTGCAACCTCATTTCCGGGGAGAGCTGGGTCCGCCAGCTTCTTTACGGCAAGAAATATTTCCGGGAAAAATTCGGCGTCGACGTCCGCATCGGCTGGAATCCCGACTCCTTCGGCTACAACTGGAACATGCCCCAGATCTACGGCCAATCAGGTATCGACTGCTTCATCACCCAGAAGATCTGGTGGAACGACACCACCGTTTTCCCTTTTTTCACTTTCTGGTGGGAAGGGGTGGACGGTTCCCGTCTCCTGACCTATTTTCCGCCCATGGGGTACACGTCGCGGGTGCGCCTGCCGCGGGTGGTGGATGCCATCACCAAATACCAGGCTACCACCGGTTACCAAAAAAGCCTGATCCTGTATGGGCTGGGCGATCATGGCGGCGGTCCGAACCGGGAGATTCTGGATCGCGTGCGCAGCTATGAAAAGCTATTTATCACACCTGAATTCATTCATTCCCCGGCCGCCAGTTTTCTGGATCACCTGGAGAAGGATTTGGGTGCCACCATTCCCGTGTGGAATGACGAATTATATCTCGAATACCATCGCGGCACCTACACCACCCAGGCTTACACCAAGAAGCAGAATCGACGAAGTGAATCCGGCCTGGGCGCCGCCGAAAAATGGGCCACGATAGCCTGGCTGTTGGGAGAGAGGTACCCCGCGGCGGAACTGGAGACCGCCTGGAAGAGGGTGCTCACCAACCAGTTCCATGACATTTTGCCTGGTTCGTCCATCACCCCCGTCTATCGGGACGCCGCTGCGGATTACTCCCGCGCCGCACAGGCCATGACTATCGCCACGGAAGCAGCCCTGGCCACTATCGCCGCCCGGGTGGACACGTCGGCGGTGATGGGCATCCCGGTCCTGGTATTCAACTCCCTGGCCTGGCCGCGTTCCGATTTCGTGCAGGTGGCTTTGCCGGCCGGGCATGATCAGTGGCGGCTCCTCGATCACGCGGGAAACGAGCTGCCGCTGGAAGTCGCGGCGGAGCCGGCGCCCGGTCGGCTCATGGCCGGCTTCGTGGCGGAAGAAGTGCCGTCCGTCGGCTATCGTCTCTATGAATTACGGCCGGAAGCCCCCCGCATCAGCGATCAACACCTGCATGCCCGCGACCTCACGCTGGAAAACACGGTCCACCGGCTCACCGTGGATTCACGCACCGGCCACGTGATCAGCCTCTTCGACAAGCGGCTCCAACGGGAGTTTGTGCCGGCCGGCGGGGCCATGAACGTCCTGCAGGCCTTCGAAGACCGGCCCGAAAACTGGGATGCCTGGAATATCGGCTATACCGGCCGGATGTGGACACTGGACTCGCCCGACCAGGTGTCCCTGGTCCATCAATCGCCCGTGCGGGCTGTCATCCGGGTAAAAAAGAGCTTTCTCGGCCTGGACAAGAGTCGCTACAGCCCGACCGAAGACTTCCCGTCCTCTTTTTTCATTCAGGATATCATCCTGTACCGCGCCATGGATCGCATCGATATCCAGACCACTGCCGACTGGTGGGAAACTCATGTCCTGCTCAAGGCGGCCTTTCCCACGATGATTCGCAGCGATCGGGCCACGTATGAAATTCCGTTTGCCGCCATCTCCCGCAGCACTCGCCGGGAGACGATGCACGAAAAAGCCCGCTTCGAAGTGCCGGCCCTGCGCTGGGCGGACCTCTCGGACGCCGCCGGCGGTCTGTCGCTGCTCAACGACAGCAAGTACGGCTACGACATTCATGATTCGAACCTGCGGCTTTCCCTGCTGCGCGCCCCCACCTGGCCCGATCCCGTAGCTGATCGGGGCCAGCATGAATTCACCTATTCGCTGTACACCCATCCCGGCGGCTGGAACGACGGGGCGACGGTCCGGCGCGGCCGGGAGCTGAACACACCCCTGCAGGCAACCCTACCCGGACAGCATGGCGGCATCCTGCCGGCGGAGATGAGTTTCTTCACTCTGACCGGGGAGGGGATTGTGCTGGAATCCGTTAAACTGGCGGAAGATGGGACGGGTCTGATTCTGCGGCTGTACGAATCGTCCGGACGTGGTGGCAGTGCCACGTTGCGACCGTACCGCACGCCCGACCAGGTCTGGGAAACGGACTTGATGGAAAACCCGCGGCGGGAAATGGCTTTCACGACGGGAGCCATTTCCCTGGAATTCATCAAATTTGAGATCAAATCCCTCAAAATGATCTTTTGATAGACCCCCGCATTTTACTCTACGCCGAATCCCACTTTCAGAACAACCTGGTATTCGGCCACCGTGTTGTTCTGAATGCGACCGCGTTGCTCGACAACTTCGAACCAGCTCAGATGCTGCAGGGTTCGGGAGGCTTTTTCAATTCCCACTTCAATGGCTCGCTCGAAGCTCTCCGCGGAACTGGCGGCAATCTCGATTTTTTTGTACACTCGTTCACTCATGAGGTGCTCCTTTTTTACAATGATTTCAATCTTATGGGATGAATAATCAGGCTGTAAGATTCCTGTTTTTCTAGATTTACGCAACAATTTTTCCTTCTGGAAAAACGGATTCGAACCTGCTTTACTTTTACAGCCTATTTGGATAAAATACGGGGTTCTCGACTGGAACAGGGATCTTCAGTGGGGTACCAGCTCATGGAAAAACTTTTACTCCTGATCGTCAGCGCAGTGTTTGTCAATAACTTTGTGCTGGCTCGTTTCCTCGGAATATGCCCGTTTCTGGGAGTTTCCAAACGCATCTCCACCGCCGCCGGGATGAGCGGTGCCGTCATGTTCGTGATGACCCTGGCGGCCATGGTGACCTGGGTGCTGCAGCATTTCGTGCTCAACCCATTACAGATCGGCTATCTGCAAACCATCGTCTTTATCCTGGTCATCGCCTCTCTCGTCCAGTTGGTGGAACTGGCGCTAGCCAAGTTCAGTCCGACGCTGCAGGCCGCCCTGGGGATCTATCTGCCCCTGATCACGACCAATTGTGCGGTGCTGGGGATGGCCGTGCTCAACATCCAGAACGATCACTCCTTTCTGGAAACCACCGTCTTCGCCCTGAGCGCCGGGGCCGGCTTCGGCCTGGCGCTGTTGATTTTTGCCGGTATGCGGGAGCGCCTGGATCTGGCCCTGGTGCCGGAACCCATGAAGGGAACCGGTCTGGCTCTGGTCACCGCCGCATTGCTCAGCCTGGCGTTCATGGGATTCGCCGGACTCTTCGGCTCGTCCTAATTCAATTTTTTTAGGACCGTATCATGCTGGAAGCGATTTTAACATTATCCGGTCTGGCCATCCTGGCTAGTTTCGGATTGGGCCTGGCCGCCAAATTTTTTGCCGTCAAAGTGGATCCCCGGGTGGAAAAAATCGAGGAGATCCTGCCCGGCGCCAACTGCGGAGGCTGCGGCGCCGCCGGCTGCAGTGATTTCGCCAAGGGCGTGGTGGAAGGAAAATACGCCGCCAATGCCTGCCCGGTGGGCGGTCCCTCCTGCGCCGCTAAAATCGCCGAGATTCTGGGCGAGGAAGTGCGCGCGTCGGAGCCCCGTGTCGCCATCGTCCTGTGTGCCGGCGATGAGGATCAGTGCGGCAACCGGTTTGATTATAACGGGATCTATGATTGCAATGCCGCAGATCTAATCCAGGGTGGCTTCAAGGCCTGTACCTACGGTTGTCTGGGTTTGGGGAGCTGCGCGCGAGCCTGCCCGTTCGACGCCATCGTGATTACGGACAAGCGCCTGGCCGTCATCGATCGCGACAAATGCGTGGGATGCGGCAAGTGTGTCCCCGTCTGTCCCCGCAAACTCATCACCCTGGTGCCTGTTTCCAGGAAAACACATATTCTGTGCAGCAGCCACGATCCCGGTGCGGAGGTCCGTAAAAAATGCAAGGTGGGTTGTATTGCCTGCAAAAAATGTGAAAAAACTGTCAACGGCGAAGGAATTTCCATCAACAACTTTCTGGCGGTGATGGATTACAGCAAGGATCTGGATGGATTCGCGCTGGAAACCGTCTGCCCCACCCATACCATCCAGCGGGTGGATCAGCCGGCGTTGCAAGAAAGCGAGAAAACTGCATGATCAAGAGGGCGCATGGCTTCCCGGGTGGTGTTCACCCCGATTATCACAAGGAGCTGACCGCGGGTCTGGCCCTGGAAGTGCCACCGCTTTTCGAGCGCTATGTCGTACCTGTTGCGCAGCATATCGGCTCGCCAGCCAAGGTGATCGTCGACAAGGGCGCCCAGGTTTTTAAGGGCACCGTCCTCGCCGAACCATCGGGTTTCGTCTCCGTTCCCATGCACAGTCCCACTTCGGGCACAGTAAAATCGGTCAAAAATTTACCTCACCCATGGGGCCCCAGCATGCTGGCCGTGGAGATCACCGCCGACGGCGAGGATACGCCGGATCCGGAGTTGCCGCGTCTTAACCATGAAACCGCCTCCATCGATGAACTGCGGGACTTTATTCGTCAGGCCGGCATTGTGGGGATGGGCGGAGCGGCGTTTCCCACGCACGTCAAACTTTCCCCACCCAAGGAAAAACCCATCGACGTCCTGATCCTGAACGGGGCCGAGTGTGAGCCGTACCTTACCGCCGACCACCGGCTGATGGTGGAATCACCCGAAAAAGTGATCGCCGGAGCCGGCATTCTGGCCAAAATTTTGAAGGTGAAACGGATCTGCATCGGCGTTGAAGACAACAAGCCGGATGCTTTATCCGCACTGGAGAAGGCCGCCGCCGGGCAGGCCGACATGGATGTCTATTCCCTGCATGTCACCTACCCGCAGGGCGCGGAAAAGCAGCTGATCTACGCCATCCTCGGCCGCGAAGTTCCGGCGGGTGGTCTGCCCATGGATGTCGGCGTGGTCGTGCAGAACGTCGGCACGGCGTCGGCCGTGTGGGACGCCGTCGCCAACGGCATTCCCCTCATCGAGCGCATCACCACCATCACCGGTCGGGGGATTGGCCGACCGGGCAACCTGGTCCTGCGCATCGGCACGCTGGTGGAAGACGTGGTCCGCTGGCGGGGCGGTATAAGCGATGATACCATCAAGGTCGTCAACGGCGGTCCGATGATGGGTATGGCCATGTCCGGCCTGGATGTGCCGGTACTGAAAGGATCGTCGGGACTACTCTTTCTGGAACGGGACGAGGTGGAACAGTATCATCACTATCCCTGTATTCGATGCGGCCGCTGCGTGGATATCTGTCCCATGAAACTGATGCCCTGCATTATCAGCTACTACACGGAAAATGAAATGTTCGACGAAGTGGAGTCCCTCAACGTAACCGATTGTATTGAATGCGGCAGTTGTGCTTATGTCTGCCCCTCCTCCCGGATTCTGGTCCATCACATGAAGATGGGGAAGGCCGAGGTCATCGTCCGCCGGCGCAAAAAAGCCGTATCCTGATCCGACCAACAGAGGCAAGGAGAGCCATCGTGTCCACGAACGCCCACCCCATATCCCATAACCTGCTGGTCAGCGCATCCCCTCATATCACCAGTGGTGAGACCATCCCCCGGATCATGTACAACGTGATCCTGGCCATGCTGCCCGTCTGCCTGGTGAGTATTTATTACTTCGGCTATTACGGCATCAAGGTGCTGGTTCTGACGACCCTGTTTTGTGTCGGCTTCGAATACCTGTGGCAGAAGATGCTGCGGAAACCAGTGACCATCAGCGACGGCTCGGCTGCCGTCACCGGCATTCTGCTGGCCCTGAACCTGCCGCCCTCCGCGCCGTGGTGGTTGATGCTGGTTGGTTCCTTTCTGGCCGTCATCATCGCCAAGCAACTGTACGGAGGACTGGGCTACAATCTCTTCAATCCGGCGCTGGTGGCCCGGGTGGCGCTGTTGATCTCCTTCCCCGTACACATGACGAACTGGATCCAGGCCACGCCGTTGTTCAGCGGAGTGGACGCCGTGACCACCGCTACGCCGCTCGGGATCCTACAAACCGCCATCAAAACCACCGGCTCCATCCCGCCCGAGGTCATGGCCCAGGTCAATCCGTCCTCCCAGAACATGCTGACCTGGTTTACCGGACACATGATGTCCGGCAGTCTGGGCGAGTTCTCGGCCCTGGCCATCCTGCTGGGCGGCCTCTGGCTGATGTACAAGAAATACATCTACTGGCAGGTACCGGTCACCTATATCGGCACCGTCCTGATCTTCTCGGGCATCTTCTGGATGATCGACCCCACCCGGTATGCCCATCCCCTCTTTCATCTGCTGACAGGCGGCCTGTTTCTGGGGGCCTTTTTCATGGCCACCGACATGGTGACCTCGCCCGTCACGAAAAAGGGCTTGCTGGTCTTCGGCGTCGGCTGCGGTCTCATCACCTGTCTGATCCGCATGTGGGGCAGCTATCCCGAAGGAGTCAGTTTCGCCATTCTGCTGATGAACGGATTGACGCCGCTGCTGGATCGCTGGTTCAAGCCGACGGTCTTCGGCCAACGCAAACTGTATGAGGAAACAAAATGAAAGACCTGTTGAGACTGATTCTGGTCCTCACCATCATCTGCGCCGTCAGCGCCGGCCTGCTGGCCCTGGTCGAGAGCCTGACGGCCGATGCCCGGGCCCAGGCCAAGCGGGCGGAAATGCTGCGTGCCATTCAGTCAGTGATGCCGATCGGCTACGCCAATGAACCGGACCGGTCCATCGTGTCGGTCAATGATGCGGCGGGGAATCCGCATAAAATCTTCGTCGGTCTGAAGGCTGACGGTCAGGTGACGGGATTTGCCTTCCAATCAGCGGATCCCAAAGGCTACGGCGGTGAGATTCAGCTCATGATCGGCCTGACCGCCGATGGGGTGATAACGGGCATCGAAATTCTGCAACACAAGGAAACACCTGGACTGGGAACAAAAATACAGGATCCGGAATTTCGACAGGCTTTCGAGGGCAAAACCCTCGACAATTCCGCCTGGAAGGTGCAAAAGGAAGGGGGCAGCTTCCCGCAATTCGCCGGCGCCACCATCAGCCCCCGCGCTGTGGTCAATGCCGTCCAGCGGGGCCTGGAATTCTACCGCAGTGCCCAGGATCAGATCCGAGCCAAAGCGGCCGCTCTGTCAACGGCTGGCGATTCAACGGCTGCTGATAGTGAGCCCGCGGCCGTTCCGACCGGCCCGGCGGGCGAGGAGTGACGTTATGGGAGCACTACAAGAATTTACTAAGGGCATCTGGCGCGAGAATCCGGTATTCAAGCTGGTTCTGGGTATGTGCCCCGTCCTGGCCGTCACGACATCCGGTATCAACGGTCTGGGCATGGGACTGGCATCCACGTTCGTGCTGCTGGGTTCCAACATGGTGATTTCCCTGTTGCGCAAGCTCATTCCTAAAAAAGTTCGCATCCCGGCTTTCATTGTCGTCATTGCCTCGTTCGTAACTATCGTGGATTTAGTGATGGACGGCTTTTTCCATGATCTGCACAAAAGCCTGGGTCTCTTCATCCCCCTGATCGTGGTGAACTGCATCATCCTTGGCCGAGCCGAGGCGTTCGCCTCGCGGCACCCCCTGCGCCTGGCCATTCTGGACGGACTGGGCATGGGTTTCGGTTTCACCCTGGCGCTGGTGGTTCTGGGTGTCACCCGTGAATTCCTCGGTGCCGGAACCGTCTTCGAACAGAATGTGCTGGGTGAAGGCTACACGCCTTTCCTGCTGATGATTCTGCCGCCCGGCGCCTTTCTGGCGCTGGGGATCTACCTGGGCCTCCTCAACAAACTGGAGATGTGGCTGGCCGCCCGTAGCGGACGCGCGCCGCGACTGGCCCAGCTGGCCGACTGCCGGACGTGTGCCCTGTGCCACATCGAACCACCGGAGCAGCCGGTGGACTGAGGGGATCGGCGATCCTTCCCGGCGGGACCGCACCTCTGCCAACGGCAATTGCTGCCGAAAACCTCCCGTCAGCTCTTCTTTTCACCGAAGCCGTGATTTCGCGTCACAGCGCCGGACAATCCACTTTCGGGATAGCCTCACCGGGAGTAGAATGGGAACATGGGCAGCGGTATTCGCCTTCTGTGGAACATCGTCATGGGACTCTTCATCGTGAAGGAGGCCGTAACCTTCGACTACCATCATTTCAAGCGCCTCGGCCGTAAATTCTGGCGCCCCGGACCGGAAAAATGGGCCTTTTCCCTGCCGGAACGACGAGCCTTCCACCGCTGTTTTCTGTGGATCATTGTGATGATCATCGGGAACGCACTCATTTCCCTAGCCCGACTGCTCCGGGAAGCTCTCGCCTGACCAACCGGCCCGGTCGCTTACGACATGACTCGTTTTCACTCCGAATTCCCGCGCACTCCTGCCGCGTCGAAAACGACACCGCGCCTCTCAAGGAACCGGCGTTCCGGTTCACCCCAACCCGCGAAATCTGATACAATGACTAGAACGTACGTCCGCCGGCCCCGTCGTCCGGGGACGTCCACCTGAATCGTGCGGCAGGTAAGGTATGCAACAGCGGAACCAGCGGTCCGGTGGGCCGGCATTCGGATCCACCCATATCGAAATTATCGCCACCCTGGGGCCGGCCACGGCCTCCCCCGACGGGATCCGGGCACTGCTCTCGGCTGGAGCCACCCGGTTTCGGCTGAACCTGGCCCATGCGGATTCCGACTGGCTGAAACGCTGCCTGGCCGCCATACGGTCACTCGTCGTGCCAGGATCGGCCCACCTGCCGGTTGTAGCCGACCTGCCCGGCCGCAAGTTCCGGACCGAACGATTGGCCGCCCCGTTTCAACTCCAGGCCGGCACCGAGGTTTATTTTGGCCGCTCCGCGCCTCAAACGGAAAATGTCGTGCACGTTCCCTTCCATGACTGGCCGGAAATCATCTCGCCGAAAAGAGGGGATACCATCCTGCTGCAGGACGGCGCGATGGAATTGCGGATTCAGGAATCCGGCCCGACGGGCTGCCGGGCACGGGTCATCCGGGGCGGCATGCTGCGCGACCGGATGGGAGTGGTCTTTACCGGCGCCGTATCATCACAATTGATGACCCTGGCCGAGGAAAAAATCCGTATCTGCCGTGCCCAGGGGGTACATGCTTTTCTGATTTCGTATTGCGAGACTCCGGCCGATGTGGCGACGGTGCACCGGAGTGTCGGCTCCGCGAGTGATTCGGCCTGTGTGCTGATTCCCAAAATTGAAACCGCGGCGGCCTTGCAGAATGTTGACGCCTTGTTGGCGGCCGTCGATACGGTGTGTCTGGCCCGCGGAGATCTGGGTGCACAGATTGGGCTGTCCCGTGTTCCACCGGCGGAAATCCGCCTGCTGAAAGCCGCCCGGCAGGCCGGCCGGGGTGTCTGGATCGCCGGTCAGGTCCTGCCCGGCAGCCTCACGGACAGCGGCGTGAACCGTCCTGAACTGGCCGCGCTCTATTACGCACTTTGTCACGGCGCCCGCGGCTTCATCCTCTCCGAGGAAACCGCCGTAAACGAAAAGGCGGCGACAGCGATCCGTTCCATGGTCGAGATCATCCAGCAGTGGACAGACAACGGTTCTCCCCATTGCCAGGCGGACCCGGTCTGATTCGTCTTTCCCGGGCGGCCTCTCCACCTCGCGGGGAGGCTCTGGCGCTACCGGAAATGAGGGCAGAAGGCTGCTTGACAGCATCGTCGGTGAAAGGAAAGCATCTTTCCAACCCTCGGTCTCAGGGCGATTGGGGATAAATCGAAACGTCTGGCTGGGATCACTTTCCTTCTATCGGCGACCAGGGCAGTATCTGGTCGAGAATCGACTGAATATCTTCCAGAGAGATGGGTTTCTGCAGAAAACCCGCCGCTCCCCGCCTCAGCAGCTCTCGAATGGTGTGGTCCACGCTGTAGCCGGAAATCAGGATCACCGGCAAATGCGGATTTCGCTCCCGCAGGGCGGCGAAAGTTTGCTCGCCATTCAGCCGTGGCATGATCATGTCGAGGAAGACCAGGTTGATGGTGCCGGATTGCTCGTCAAAAATGGTCAGTGCTTCCCGGCCATCCTCCGCGACCCGGACGGCATACCCCAACTTGCGGAACAGGCGGCTGGCCGTATTGCGTACCATTTCATCGTCATCCACCAGCAGGATGCACGGCACATGACGCTGCGGCTTCTCCCGGCCCGCCTTATCGACCGCCGCGGGTACCGGGGCTGTCACGACATCCTCGCCCGGTGACGGAAACAGAAGTGTAATTATCGTCCCCTTGCCCGGCGCTGAATCCACCAGTATTCCGCCGTCATGCGCCGCCATGACGGAGTAGGCCACCGTCAATCCCAGCCCCCGGCCACCGGTTTCTTTGCGCGTGGTGAAATAAGGCTCGAACATCCGGTCCCGGACCTCTTCACTCATCCCTGTTCCGGAGTCGGCAATTTCCACACCCAGATAATTCCCTTCCGGCAGCGCCATCAGATTGCGATGATCATGCCGTTCAATTTTCCGCCAGACAGTCCGGATGCGTAAGCGTCCCCCCTCCGCCATGGCCGCCGCCCCATTCCGGCAGATTTGGATGATAGCCTCCCTGATCTGCTGGGCGTCCGCCTCCATGTCGGGCAAGGTTTCGTTCAGCTCATACTCCACATCGATCCGTTCCCCGACACCCTCCAGTGCCTCGACGGTCGACTGCCGGACCAGTTCATTGAGATGGATCACGGATTTGTTGAGCTGCCGCCGCCGCGAGTAGCGTAACAGAAGGGAGGACAGCGCCACTCCGCGCCGGGCCGACTTTTCAATATCCTCCAGATAGTCGAAATACGGGCTGTTTCGATCCAGATCCAGCTTGATCAGTGAAAGGTAGCCCATGATCCCGTTCAAGATGTTGTTGAAATCATGCGCTACGCCACCGGCCAGCTGTTTCAGGGCGGCCTGTTTCTGGACCTGGATCCGCTGTACCTGGGAGGGAATGGTTTCATTTTTGGGGCGCCCCCCTGCCCACGAGCGGGTTGTCGGAAACAAGTCTTCGCCGGTGGACAAGAGATCAGCCATCTGCTCCAGATAGCGACGCAGCCGGGAGGTGCCATCGTTATCCAGCAGGATCCAGTTAACGGGTTGTCGGATCTGGACCTGACCCAGTCGGGGGAAGGCCGCCGGGGAGAGCAAAAAAAGGCACCGCCCCGGGCCTGGATCCGCAGATAGCTCCGGCTGGTCGTCCGGTCGGGCGGTCAGCAATTGCGCCAGCCCCTCATCGCCCAGCACCACCAGCGCATACTGATGAAGCAGTCTTTGCAGCCGTCCGGGCAGTTCTACCGGATTCAATTCCTCCGCGTTGATCTGCCAGGGTAGTCCGGCGGCGGCGGCCCGAATCAGATGGATGTGCTCTTCACTACAACCGAGACAGAGAGCATGAACCTGCATACAAGACCCGCCCGATAACGAGTGATGTTTCATACATAGCACATCCCGTTTATAAAAAAAAGGCTGGCCTTGATATTCAGCTGTTGGGGGTAAACAACGATTCGACGAAATCATCCACATGAAAATCGATGAGATCATCGATCTTTTCCCCGACCCCCACATACAAAAGAGGCAGATTCAGTTCCTTGGTGATGGCCACAACCACTCCCCCTTTGGCCGTGCCGTCCAATTTTGTCACGATAAGACCGGTCACGCCTGCCGTTTTCAGAAATTCACGCGCCTGGACCAGCCCATTCTGGCCCGTGGTGGCATCGATGATCAGGTACACGTCGTGGGGAGCACCGTCGATCTTTTTCTGGGCGATACGGGTCATTTTCTCCAGCTCACGCATCAGGTTGATCTTGGTATGCAGCCGGCCGGCCGTATCCACCAGCACCATATCGGCCTGATCATGGATGGCCCGGTCGAGGGAATCATACAGTACCGCCCCCGGATCGGCGCCGTGTTCCTTCTTGATCAGGGTCGAGTCGGAGCGCTGGGCCCATACTTCCAGCTGCTCGATGGCCGCCGCGCGGAACGTATCCGACGCACAGACCACGACTTTTTTGCCCTGTTGATGGAATCGATACGCCAGCTTGCCGATGGTAGTGGTCTTGCCCACGCCGTTGACCCCAACAATGAAAACAACCCGCGGCTTGACCGTGGACGGCGGTTCGTATTTCTCGCGGGAGGCCTGCATCACCGCGCGCAATTCCGTTTTCATCAGCTTGATCAGTTCCCCGGCATCCGCGATACGGTCCCGCTGAACCTCCCGCCGGACCGTCTCCAGGATATCCATGGTGGCATTCACCCCGATATCCGCTCCGATCAGAATCTCCTCCAGTTCATCGAGAACACGCGCATCGATCTTCTTCTCGCCGAGTACCAGGTCTTCGATGCGGTCCACCAGTTGTGCCTTGGTGCTGCGGATCGCGTTCTTCATCTTGGAAAAAAAATGGCTTACCATAGGCGACTCAACCTCGGATCAGTATTCAAAAATCTCACCATGATAGACATCCACCACTTGGTGATTGCGGGTAACAATCTGCAGTGCGCCGTCCTGCTTCAGCCCGTTGGTTATGCCCATGACCGGACCATGCTTGTCGAAATATTTTACCTTGCGGCCCCGGGCGAATGAACTGGCTTGCTCCCAGTCATACCGTATCCGCTCGTAATCCGCCGTGGCCAGCTGCCGGAGACGATTTTCGAGAACGGGCAAGATTTTCAGCAGCACGTCATGTCGGGAGAGCACCTGACGATTGATCTGGTAAAGGGAAACCGCTCGGCTCTGGATCTCGGGCGGGAAGTGCTCGTTGGTGACGTTGATGCCGAAACCCACGACGATAAATATCTGTTGGCCGTCCTTGATGACGGATTCCGCGAGAATGCCGGCCAGCTTGCGGTTTTCCCAGATGATGTCGTTGGGCCATTTGATATCGAGTCGGTTACCGGCCGGCGAAATCAGGCCGGAAATGGCCTGATGCAGGGCTAATCCGGTCGTCAGGGTCACGAAGGATGCCTTATCCGGCGGCGTCAGCGGTGCAAGAAGCAGGGAAGCATAAATACCGCGCCCCCGTGGCGAGTGCCACGAATGATTCAGCCGGCCCCGGCCATCTGTCTGCTCATCGGCCAGAATCAGCGTCCCGGGCCGGATAGTGTTCTTCAGGGCCCAATCCTTGGCCAGCTCGTTGGTGGAGCCGACGGATTCAAAGCCGACCACGGTCCGACAGTATTCCAGCCCGCTGATCTCAGCATCGATAGGCGCATACGGGCAGGAGTGGGTTGCGTTTACATCCGGTTTGCCTTGGGAGGAATCCAGCATGACGTCCGAAACTTATCCCCTCGGGTATAGTAAGGCGAAAATTATAATGGAATGAGAAGAAAATTGAAACACGAAACACGATTTCTGCACAAAAAGAGGAACCCCGTTGCCTGCCGGGAGCCGGCACCGGTCCATGAGATCAGATTTTCCCTTCCTCCTTCATGTTATCGATTTCCTGCCGGATTAGCAATTCTGCCAGATCCGGGACCACCTCCCAGGCGATTTCGCGGATGATTTTCTCCGAAAGACGCTCCACAACCATTTCGGCAATCCGGGTGATCAGTCGCTCATCCAGAACATGTTCTGGGGCTTTCAGAGCTGCCACTGCCGCCGGCTCTTCCCCGAAGTCCATCGTCGCCGGAACCGGTGCTTCCTCTACCGGCGCCTCGCTTTCCGCCTCTTCCTCCATGGCTACGATTTTTTCCGCTGCTTCGATCCCGTGATCCATGGCGACCGGCTCTTCCTCTTCCACCAAGGACTCCCATGCGGCGACAGCTTCTTCTGCCGACGGGGTCTCAGGCTCCGCCGAATCGACAACCTCCGGCTCCGCTTCCTCGGTAACGCTCTCTTCCAGGGATCTCTGACGGGCGATGATATCATCCAGATGAATCAGGTCGAATACGCCCAAGATATCCTCTTCCGTCGGTCGGGAGATCCGGGTGTCCATCACCGGCATCTCCAGGATCTCCTCCTCGTTATTGACGGGGGCCGGCGATGACGCCGCGATGTAGGGCTCATCCGGCGGTGGCGCAAACTCTCCCTCATCCACCAGCGCGGAGGGCGGAACCGCCACTTCATCCTCTGCCAGCAAGATCTCTTCCGGGCCCAAATTTTCCTCGGAGCGGGCGAGGGGAGGGCTGATTATGGTCGCCTCAAAAGACTCTGCAGCTTTGGATCCAGCCGGAAATTCAGGGGTTTCCAAAACATCCTCCTCCGCACTTTCGGGCGGTGTGGGGATGAATCTCCGGCCGGCGTCCTCTCCCACCGGTACCTGCATTGTCGGTTCGGGTGCGGGACGAGCCTCTCCAGAATCCGCCGGCGGTGGGGCCACACCGGCACGTCTGCCGGCCTTGGCAGCGGCATCATTGACCATCTGCACCAGGACAGTTGTCTCGAACGGTTTGGTCAGATATCCGTCCGCCCCGACACGCGCCGCTTCTTGTTTATCAAAGGGTTCGAAGGTGCCCACCAGCAGCAGCACGGGAATATGAACCAAATTCGCATCGGATTTGACGAATTCACAAACCTCGTAACCGGTCTGGCGAGGCATAAAAATATCCGCCAGGACAACATCCGGATGAAGCTCTTTAATCTTTTCGATGGCGATCTCACCATTACCGACACAGATGACATCGTAGTCTTCCTCAGCGAAGGTTAGACTGACGACCTTCTGGATGGTGATACTGTCATCGGCCAACAAGAGCTTTTTCGCCATAAAAACCTCCCTCGTTGCGCGAAAAGGAGTATTTTTCAGCTATTAAATCACAGAAAGATAGCACTGACAAGCAAATTTTGAGTCTTCATGAAGTTACACCAATACAATCGGGTGAGAACGGGCGAGATGTTCTCACCGCTGCGATGAGGGTCGGCGGTGGTATCATCGGGTGGAAATCAGGTGTTCTTCGAAAGTTCGTAGGCCTTCAGGTTCTCTTTTTCCTGCTCGCGGCGATCCTTTTCCATTTCTTTCCAGGGTTTCTCCTCGTCACCCAGGCCGAATATGCCGAAAACCGTCCGGAACGGGGATGTCCAGATGGACTTGGACGTGTAGTAATACTGCAGGTTCGCCTCGGCCAGAGCACGGTCGACATCGGGAATGGGGCGCTCCAGCTGGCGCAGCCGCTCCTTGGACTTTTCAAAATAATCGCTGAAGGGATAGCCGCGTACGATCTGGGAATAATAGATGGCACTCTCATCATAATTTTTCAGATGATCCAGCGAATCGGCCAGCAGAAAAAGAGCCTCATCACGGCGGCCGAACTGGTCATATTTCTGAACACATACCCGCAAGCGCTCGGCTGATGCCTTGTACAATTCCTTCTTGTAATAGAAATTTCCCTTGTGGAACTCGCTCATGGCCAGAACATCCTCGACATACTGGAGGCGCACGCCCATCTCGGGCACGAGGGGTGACGTGGGAAAATCCTTCAAGAAGGCCCGAATCTCCTGGAATGCCTTGAATGTGTGGGTCTGATCCCGGTTGGGAGCCCGCATCAGCTTCATGTTGATTTCCACCACATGAGCCTGGGCGTTATCGGCCAGTTCCGATGTGGGGAAAAACAGCCGAAAATCCTTGAAGGCCTGCTCGGCCTGGATGAGGTTCTCGATGCCCCCTTCCCGCCAATAAGAGTATGCAATATAGAATTTGGCCTTCTCCAAGTACTCAGAATCATCATAGGTGTTGATGAGGGTCTGAAACGCCAGACGGGCACGGAGATGATGCCCCTTCTCCACATAGGCCATACCGTTTTCGAACAGCGTTTTGTCGGGGAGTACTGCCTGGGATTGCAGGTCGGCCTTTTTGCCGCCACAGCTGATGACGAGCAGCAGCAAACCCAATATGGAAATGATTGAAAGTATTCTCTTGAGCAATGTTACCTCCACTGTCCCTTTCGATCAGAATGGCAAGGAAACAGATTATAGCATACGTTTCAACATTTGCTGGATTGTCTTCACCGGATCGTCGCTGTTGAAAACGGCTGAACCGGCCACCGCGATGTCCACCCCAGCTTGCGATAATGCGGCGATATTGTCAAGATCCACTCCTCCATCCAGCTGGATTGCCACGTCCAGTCTCCTCCGGTGGATCTCCCGGGCCAGCTGCTCCACTTTTCGGAAAGCGGTGGGGATGAACGTCTGGCCACCGAAGCCCGGATTGACCGACATGAGCAGCACAAAGTCCACCAAATCCAGTGCTTCATCTATGATGGAAATAGGCGTGGCCGGGTTCAGAACCACCCCGGGATGACGTCCCGCTGCGGCAATTCGGGTGAGAGTCCGGTGCAGATGACGCGACGCCTCCACATGAACACTGATCATGTCCGCTCCAGCGTCGATATAGTCATGGACGGTTTCGTCCGCGTTCTCGATCATCAAATGAACATCCAGCAGCAACGGAGTAATTTGGCGCAGTGCCCGGATGACTGGCGGGCCGATGGTCAGATTGGGAACAAAGTGGCCATCCATGACGTCCAGATGGACGATGCCGGCGCCACCTTCGGCCACCATCCGCACGGCCTCCCCCAGATTCGTGAAATCCGCCGACAAGAGGGACGGTGCAACTTCTTTGCGTTTGCTGATCATCGGCTCACCACCAGGGTAATGGGTGATTTTCGGGTGATGGGATAGCCCGGCCGCGGGTAGTGGGTGATGACCAGTCCCGGGCTCCGTAAAAAGGTACTCTCATATTCATTCGGCCGCAAGACAAAGCCTTCTTTTTTTAGGAAGAAGGAAATATCCTCGGCCGACATGCCCTTGAGATCGGGCATAACGAAGCGGGTCGACTCCAGGGGTATGTTCACCAGGTAATTCACATAGGGAGACTGCGGATTGGTCGTTCCGGCCGGTGGGTACTGCTGGACGACTTCATCTTCCGCCGAAGCCAGTACATTGGCACGACTGACAAGGCCCGGCCGCAATCCGCTCTGGCGCAAAACGATCTCCGCCTCCTTTTCCGTCAGACCGATCAAACGGGGCACCGCCACTTCTTTCTCCCCGGCACTGATGTACAACCATACCTTACGGCCGCTTTTCACCTGATCGCCCGCCCGTGGCGTCTGCTTGATGACATGGTTTTCTGGCACATCGGCGCTGAAGCGATAGGTCCGGATCTCGGGAATGAGTCCCACGGTTTCAAGGATGGCATTGGCATCGGATACATCCTTGGCCGTCACCTCCGGCACCTTGACGTCCTCCTGGCCGAAGCGAATTCCGATCCACAGGCCCACATAGACACCCAAGGCCGCCAGGACAATGGGCAGCAGAATCATGATCCCGAATTTTGTGAACCGTACGACTTCCGGTTTTACATTCTTCATGTGTCCCCAATGCTGCGCAGCGACGAAGAAATTTATCATATTTTCAGGTACCTATCAAGTCATTTCCCATTTTGAAAAAGGTCTCCCCTGAACCCGGCGAGTGACATTCCGTATGGAAAAAGTATTGTGCCTCTTTCCAGTCTCGCCAAGGATTTGTTATAATTTCCTGAATTGTGGTCAGGTCCCAGCCAGACCCGGGAGGATTTTGTGCGGAATACAGCGGTGAAAATGATCACCAAAAATAAAAAGGCGTTTCACGACTATGAGATCGTGGAACGGCTCGAGGCCGGCCTCGTCTTGCAGGGCACCGAGGTCAAGTCCATCCGCGAGGGGAAGATCAACCTCAAGGAGGCCTACGCCAAAGTACAGAATGGGGAAGTCTGGCTGGTCCGATGCCATATCAGCCCGTATTCCCACGGCAATGTCCACAATCACGATCCTTTGCGCAAGCGGAAGTTGCTGCTGCATCGCCGCGAAATCAAAAAACTGATCGGTAAGGTGAAAGAGCGGGGAATGACATTGATACCCCTGGCCGTCTATCTGAAAAACGGCATGGTCAAGCTGGAAATCGGCCTGGGAAAAGGGAAAAAAACCGTGGACAAGCGGGCGGCCCAGCAGGAAAAAACCCAAAAACGGGAAATCGACAAAATGCTGAAGCAGCAGCACTTCTACAAGTGACGTTGAGGAGAGGCGCGCATGAGAAAGAGAGCCACCTGGTTGGCGGCAATGATCTGGCTGATGCTTCTGTGCCGATTCATCACGGGGCAGGATCTGCTGGACAGGGGGGCCTTCGTGATTTACAACCAGGGGAAAACCGTGGGTTCGGAGGAGTTCAACATTCGCATTCTGAACGGCAAAGGTGATATCCAGTCCACGACCAGCTATGAAATCAGCCATGAGAACCGGCAGATCAGAGTCACGCTGGAGAGCACCCTTTCCTTCGCCGAACACCTGGTGCCGCTGGCCTACGATTTGAGCAGCACCACCAACCAGGCGAAACAGTCATTGCAGGTGGAGTTCAAGCCGAAACTGGCCGTATGTATTTTCACACTGGCCGCCGGCCAGCAAACCCTAGCTGTGATTCTGCCCGAAGGCGTGAGCGTGGTGGACGAGAACATGTTCTCTCACTGGTCCATGGTCCTGGCCCGTTTTGATCTCAAGGTCAAGGGAACCCAGCGCTTTTTCGTATTCGTACCGCAGATGGGCTCCGGCGGCCTGGGGGAAGTGCTGGTGCGCTATGTGGAGCGGGCGCGGATCAAGGTGGGAGCCCATAGCTATCGCGCCCATCATTACAGTGTGACGACCTCCAGCCTGACCCTGGAGATATGGCAGGATCAGACCGGCCGTATCCTGCGCATCAAGTCTCCGCAAAACCAGGCCGAAGTAGTGCGCGCCCAATGAAGGCAAGTCCGAGTATGAAATACCATTGGATGGAAAAAACATATCACACCTCCGGCCAGACCGATATTATTGACCTGTCGGCGGATCTGCAACACTTTGTCCGCGACGCCGGTCTGCGCCAGGCACAGCTGACAATCATGGTGCCGGGATCGACCGCTGCCATTACCACCATCGAGTATGAATCGGGCGTCCTCGGCGATCTGCAGCGGGCGGTGGAGCGACTGATTCCTCGAAATATTCCGTATGAGCACGATCAGCGATGGGGCGACGGGAACGGCTATTCCCATGTCCGGGCGGCGATTCTCGGACCATCCATCAGCATTCCTCTCATCGACGGTCGGCTGATTCTGGGCACCTGGCAACAGGTGGTCTGTGTCGATTTCGACAATCGCCCCCGCCGGCGGATAGTTATTTTTCACATGATAGGCGAGTGAATGAGGAATGATCCCCTTTATTTGACGTTGTTGATCCTTCTCGTATCCGGAGTTTTCTGGTGGCATGGACAGGCCGCTATCAGCGGCCGCATCACCGGTGACGGCCGGATCGTTACCTTCCTGAGCGACAACGGCCTGGAATACACCATCGAACCGGGTGCGGCCGGCTTTCTCAAATATACCAATTTCCGCATCCAGATCCTGGATCCGGTACATCCGACCTCCGACACCATCCGTTTCCAACGTTATCGCATCCTGGAATCCGATGCCGGGGAAACAGTCAACTCATCGATACGGACCATCATGCGCATCAAGAACAAGCGCCCGCGAATGGAACTCCGCATCCACCAAACGCCCGTACAGGTGAGATTCAGCCTCTGCCTTAGCAACAGCGGTGACGCCCCGATCTCCCTCCGCTTTCCATCAACCCAGCGCTACGACCTGGTGGTCATGACGGCCGATCAGCAAAAAACGCTCTGGCGCTGGTCATGGGGACAGGAATTCGAAATCGGCTTCAACGATTATGTCATCCCCACCAGCCAGGAGATTCGCTTCGTCGAAACATGGGCATTCGCCGACAACTATATCGAGGACGGTGAATACATTGTGTTTGCCGAATTGCATTGCCTGCCCCACGGCATTCTCTCGGATGTGCAGCGGATCGTGCTGCAGAATCCGCGGTCCGCGATCCAGTTCCAGGAGTACTGCATTCCCATGAAACTGGGAAATTACTGGACCTTCCATTCACCCGACCTGGATGAAAACTGCCGGATGGAGATCACCGGCCTGTTCCACTGGGAAGACCGGGAGTATTTTATTTTCTCCTTTTTCCCTGACAGCTTACGCCGGGCGGAAAACGGGTTGGCCGGCACCGGCAACAGCCGTATCCTCCGTTTTGACACCGGGCCCGGCCGATTCATGGAATGGACTCCCGACGGTGAAAAACCCCTGCTGATGACCGACCGGACCCATCGTCTCCGGGAATCCGCGGAGGGGTGTCGTACGGCCGTGGGGACCTTCAAACATTGCTTGGAATATCAGGTCCTCGTTGAGAATGAATGGCAACTGCGTTACCGCTTCGTACCCGGCATCGGTCTGACCTTTGCGGAAATATACTCACCCGCCGCGCCGCCCGTACGCCTGGAAATCACCGATTTTCATTTCCGAACCTCGGCTGACTCCGTTTCCCTGGGCGAAGCCAGGGTCACCACCCGTCCCCCCGCCGCCCATCTGATACTGAAGAAACGCGGCGGTTTTCCCGCGGAAGACATCCTTTACTCTCTGAAATCCGACGGAACTTTCGCCGTCCAGGAAAACGGAACCCTGGTGGATCATGGAATCTTCCCGCCATCCGAATTATGGAACATGATTCAGATCATGGAGGATGACGGCTTGTTCCATTTGAGAGAAAATTACGGCGAACGCCCCGTGGAGGACCCGCTGATCATTGAGCTGACGGTTCAGATAAACGGCTCGACCAAACGGGTGGCCATGCAGACCAGTCCCAGTGATAAACCGCCGCTGGTGTTTTGGAAAATCATCGACAATGTGGAGAAAATGATCCATCAATACCGGCAGTAATTTCCGATTCCCGTCAACCGGACCGTCGGCGAGGGGACGAATGGCCGGAATATCCTTGACCCCCGGCCGATGTCGCCGCATCATATGGTTGAAGCCGGGCGGCACGCGGAAGGCCCCGCATCCCGGTGTTCCTCTTCCGGCAGCGAACATGAGGTAACCATCGTGAAGGACAATTGGAGACGCTGGAAATTCATTCTGATCAGTCTGGTCATACTAACCGGTGCTCCTTTTCTCTATCAGCAGGACCGGAGCGCCGAAGAGACGGACCCGACCCGGCGCATCACCACCAGCGTATCTCTCGTCTCCATCAATGTTGTGGTGCTGGACAAGTTCGGTTTTCCGGTTTCTGGTTTGAAAAAGGAGGATTTTACGATCTTTGACGACGGTACCCCGCAAGACATAACCTTCTTCGCCGAAACGTCCGAACCGATGAGCGTCGTACTCATCATCGACTCCAGCGGAAGCACCTACAAGAAGATCACCATGATCAAACAGGGCGCCATCGAATTCATCCGCCGCCTGCACGAATCGCGCCCCCGTGACCGGATCGCCGTTGTCAATTTCAACGATGACATTTCCCTCATGGCCCCCTTCAGCACGTCCTGGCGGCAGAAGACCGCCCTGATCCAGGACCGCATCGATGCCATGGGCGGAACAGCGTTATACGACGCCCTCTATCTGACCAGTAAGGATATTCTCAATCAGATCAGCGGCCGGAAAACCGTGGTCCTTTTCACAGACGGCATCGACAACAAGAGCCTCAAGGATTTTAACGAGGCCTTCCAGTGGTCGCTGGCCACCGACGCCACTTTTCACATCCTGACCGTCGACAATCTCAACCAGGCCCTGACGGATGCCGGCCGGGATTATTACGCCCTCTCGCGACGAAGTTTCTATGCTTACATGCAGGGGGAGGCTGCAAGCCGGGATGGTGTCATCGATCCCCAGTGGTCCCATGACATGCGACGGCAGTATTCCTCGCGTGATGTCCTGGAATTGGCCTACCGTCTCTCCTACCAGATGCTTCAACGGCTGGCCGTCACATCGGGCGGAATGTTCTTCAAGGTCGGCCAGTACGACGAACTGCCCGGCATTTACCGTAAAGTCGCCGCCGAGTTGCCCTATTACTACACCATCGGCTACCGGCCGGATTTTGAAAAAATGAAAGAGGGCGAATTCCACCAGATCGAGGTCCAGGTCTCCGACGCCGAGCTGACGCCGCGTTACCGCCGCGGCTACTATTATCGCCCCAACGCGAAATGATGGTGTCCGGAGCACCTCACGGCCTCGACTGACCCGGAGGATCAGCCATGATCACCCTTGATGATTGCCGACGGGCCGATGCAGAGGATCCGCTGGCCGGCCTGCGTGAACAGTTCAGCATCCCGGCAGACCTGATCTATCTGGACGGTAACTCCCTGGGCGCGCTGCCCGCCCGAACACCCGGCCGAATGGACGACATCATCCGCCGGCAATGGGGCACCGACCTCATTAGGAGCTGGAACACTCACGGCTGGGTCGATCTGCCACAGCGCCTGGGCGACCGACTGGCCCCGCTGGTCGGGGCCGGAGCCGGCGAAGTTCTGGTGGCCGATTCCACCTCCATCAACCTGTTCAAGCTTCTCGATTTGGCGCTGCAATTACGGCCGAAGCGGCGCACTATCCTTTCCGACACCGGCAACTTCCCCACCGATCTCTACATGGCGCAGGGCCTGACCCGTTTCCTCGGCCGGGGATACTCGCTTCGGTTGGTGGAAGAGAACGAGCTGGGCGAAGCGCTATCCCCCGATGTGGCGGTAATAATGGTGACCCAGGTCAACTACCGGTCCGGCCGTCTCCATGACATGGCCCGACTGACCCGCCTGGCCCACCAGGCCGGCGCGCTGGCCTTGTGGGACCTGTCCCATTCCGCCGGCGTTGTACCGGTGGATCTTGGCGGCTGTGATGCCGATTTGGCCGTCGGCTGCGGCTACAAGTATCTGAACGGCGGTCCGGGCGCGCCGGCTTTTCTCTATGTCAACCAACGTCACCAGGGAAAGGGCTTCCCCACTCTGAGCGGCTGGTTCGGCCACCAGACGCCCTTCGACTTCAACCTGGCGTACACCCCAGCCCCGGACATCCGGCGCTTTCTCTGCGGCACGCCGCCGATTCTCAGCCTGGCCGGACTGGAGGCCGGTCTCGAACTTCTTTCATCCGTAGACATGAAACTCATCCGCCGGAAATCCATGAACCAGACGGATCTTTTCATCCACCTAGTCCGGCAGGAGTGCCCGGATTGCTTCCAGCTGATCAGCCCCGAGAACGCTGCCGAGCGCGGCAGCCAGGTCAGTCTCGGTCATCCGGCGGGCTACGCCGTCGTCCAGGCGCTGATCGCCCACCAGGTTATTCCCGATTTCCGGTCTCCGGACATTATCCGGTTTGGTTTCGCCCCGCTGTACACGCGCCACACCGATATCTGGGAAGCCGGGCAACGCCTGAGCGCGATCATGCGTTCCGGCGAATGGGAACGTCCGGAATACCAGGTTCGCCACTCGGTCACCTGAATTCCCGCCGGCTCGGGGTATCGAAGAAATGAATCAGGATACACCGCACATGATGGACCCCATCGCTGTCTTTTTCGAAATCCACCAGGGGCTGCCGCGGGAAGAGCCCGGTTGTTTCGACGATACCCGCCGGGCATTCCGCGGCCTGCCCCCCCCCGCCCGACCGGCCGCTCATCCTGGACAAGGGATGCGGCCCCCGCGCACAGACCCTTTATCTGCATCAACTTTCACCGGCGGCACGGATTGTGGCACTGGACAATCATCGGCCCTACCTCCGGGTTTTACAGAATGCATGCCATCAGTGGCATGATCCATCAGCTATCCACCCGGTCTGCGCCGATATGAACCGTCCGGATTTTCAGCACGGCATCTTCGACCTGATCTGGTCGGAAGGGGCCATCTATCAGGCGGGTTTTGGACCGGGTTTGCGCGCCTGGCGCGACCTGCTGAAACCGAACGGCCGGCTGGCCGTCTCCGAAATCGCCTGGCGGCGGCCGGACCCTCCACCCGCGGTGCGGGCGTTTTGGGAAGAGGGATACCCGGCCATGCAGGACAATCGTGCCAACCTAGCCGCGATCCGCGAAGAGGGGTATCGCCTCTCGGGCAATTTTTTTACTGCCCGACCAGGCTTGTTGGAACGAGTACTATCACCCCCTGGAAGATCGACTGGCGGATCTCCGGCGGAAGTACGACGCTTATCCGGAGATCCGTCCGATCATCACCAGGGAACAGGTGGAGATCGATCTGTTCCACCGGTACAGTGATTATGGGTATTACTTCTACACTATGATCAGGGAATGATACAGCCGTGGAGGATTGCGCCGGCGTTGTCAGGATGACGGGGAGGCCTTGTTCTTGTGACCCAAGGCTGGCGAGAGATACTTGAGTATACCCCGAAAATACTTCGCCATCATACCTGGACGGAACAGGCCGGCCAGTAGTTGCACCAGACGCCGCGGCCGGGAATAGAAAGCGAGATAGGCCATGAAATAGAGCCACTTTTGGCGAGGGATGGAGATCTCCCGGGTCTCGATATGGGGGGTAGTTACGTCCATGGCGGTATCCAACAGCTGGGTACGCAGCCGCTGACGCCGGGTGATTTCAGCCAGTTCAGTGCCCGGATAGGGGGTAGCAAAGGCGAAAAAAGCATAGTCCAGATCGGAGCGGCGGGCATAACGGATGGTTTGCCAGACCTCCGCCACCGTCTCTCCCGGGAAACCGATAATAAAGGACCCATTGGTCGTGACGCCGTAACGACGGGCCAGACGGAGAAACTCCTCCACTTTTTCCAGCTGCAGTGCCTTGCGGATCAAGCGCTGGACCCGCGGACTGCCCGACTCCACCCCGATGGTGATGGAATGTGTTCCCGCCTGGACCATGAGCCGCAATAAATCCTCGTTTACCCGATCGGCCCGAATGCCGTTGGGAAACTGCAGCCCCACCGTCATTCCCGACTCGATGATCCCCCGACAGATGGCCCGGGCCCGAGGCAGGTCCATGGTAAAATTGTCATCATAGATGAGAAACTCTCGCACCCCGTAGGTATCATACAGCAGGCGCATCTCGTGAAGGACATTTTCCGGCGAGCGGGGGCGGAAACGTTTGCCGAACAGGTCATGGCAGTATATGCAGAGATAGGGACAGCCGCGGCTGGTGAATATCTGCATGGGATTGGGGTGACGGGTGGGGAAACCGGGGATCTCCATCCGAAAGTATTCCGCCATGGGAAAGAGGTGATAGGCGGGAAAGGGCAGATCATCCATGGCCGGGGATTGCCGGGCCGGCGGATTGTGGACGATGGTTTCACCCCGCCGATAGGACAGGGCCGGGATCAGAACCGGATCGCCGCCCTGCTCCAGGGTGTCCGCCAATCCCGTCAGTGGGAATTCGCCTTCCCCGCGCACCACATAATCAACAAAATCCAGTTGCAGCGTCTCGTCAGGCGTGATGGACGGATGAGCGCCGCCGAAAACCACCGGCATGTCGGGAGCTCTTTCCCGGAGTACCCGCCCGGCCTGACATGCACCGCGATACTGGACGCCCATACAGCTGATTCCGGCCAGACCGAATTCATGGGTGGCCAGGACTCGCCGCAACTCGGTCGGCCAGTCCCGGTACAATACCAGGTCCAACGGGACCGGTGTATGGCCAGCCTGCGCCAGCACCGCCGCCAGATAGCCGAGCCCGATGGGAAAGCCGGCGGGGCGGTGGTGGGCATCATAGTGAGGACGTAACAGCAGGACCTTCATCGGTCTCCCGTCTCCGGTAATTCGGCTGATTATACTCCAGGGACCGGGCGGTGACAACGTCCACCTCGCTTGTCCCTCGGGTGGGCGAACAGCTTTATCTTCCGGCCGGGGTGCTGACTGGCCGGTAACTGGCATCACCAGTCAGGGAAAGGCTTTCGGCGCCAGGTGAGACAAATTCGTTGGTATTCGGCTTCGAGCATCTGATCTTCCACCGGCAGGGAAGCGGCCCTTTGCTCGATATGCTTGAACCGGCGGGCCATCAGGAAAATGAATGTATTGACCAGGATCAGAATCACAATATGCAGAAAGTCCAGCCGTTCCGCCAGAATTCCGTAGATCATCAGCACCAGCGCACCGCCCAGCAGAAGCAGCTGGACCAGGGCCAGGTACATCTGTTCCTTGACCATCTGTTTGAATTGATTGAGTTCACGTGATGTCGTAATGGCCGGTACGCCGGCCAGAAAGGTCTCGATGCGGCCCTTGCCCCACCACCCGTTCAGAACCCCCAAGATATTGAGCAACAGAATGATCACGAACAAGGCATCGAGCATCATCGCCTCCTTACTCCGCGCTGCGAAACGGTCGCCCAATCACCGGATGGGCCCAGCGGCTGCAGATTTATTCAACCGTCGGATTTTCCTCAATGCGATATGCGCACATCATACCACACACGTCGGGCGGAGTGTCGCTCCACGTCCGTCCGCCGATTGATGAATTCAGCCGGATCTCGACGAACAGCACCTGCCCACCCGTCACCGGCCGGGCGCCGGCCATGACCACCCGCCAGAGATTCTCCCGGCGGACGACCCCCAGCGACCAGTCATCCGTCAACAAGCTGCGTTCGAAAGCCAGGCTCCAGTCTTCCCGCACTTCCAGAACCATCTCCCACGCGGTGACTCCCCGGTTGGCGTCCAGCACGACCGGCACGCGCCAGACAAAATCTCTCTCGTTGTACAGATCTGATGTGGCCATGCGCAACCGGGCGTCCGTATCGGCGATAGACTGTTCGTCCAGAGGGAAACCGGTCCATTCGCCGCTGTCGCAGCGCCGGACCCAGGCGGCGTCCAGGGCCGTGATCTCGCCGTCACCGGTCACATCGGCGGCGCAGAGGGGAAGCGCGTCGGGCGGCGAACCTTCCAAAACAAACGTCTCGATCAGCTGGGCATCGTAGACCGTGACGGCCCCGTCACCGGAAACGTCGCCGGCGATGCATTCCTCACCGAGGCATATCCTGGTGGATGCCTTCACTGCAGCCGATACGTCTCTGTTGATCCGGAAGCGGGACAGCTCCATCCTTGCGCAGTCCCGGCCCAGCCCGGCGGCACCGGCGGCCAGCAGGATGTTCAGCAGCCGGCCCCGGTCACGGAGCGGACGGATCCCCTCCGCGCGGATGACCAGTCCGCCGGATTCCCACTCGCCCCGTACGTTCCATCCTTCGGACAACGTACCCTCCGGCCAGAGATCCTTCACCTGCAGTAACTCCGGATCGTACGCCAGGGTAAATTCCCAGGCCGTGACAGTCCAGGCCTCCGGCAGGACATCCAGCGGTGCGCTGAGCGAAACGGGCAAAATCACTTCTTCCCCCGCAGGTATCTCCAGGTTTTCCGGAAGCGTCACCACCAGGGGTGGCCCTTGTGGCCCGGCGGGCGGAATAGCTCTGATATCCTCGCTCAGACCGTAGTCGCTGAAAACCGAGATCCGCAGTTCCGTGGCGGATAGGAGCCGCTCGGACGTCAGCCCGCGAATCCGGTATTGCCCGGTCGGATATTGATGTAGGGCCGCCCTGAGATCCGTCAGGGAAACATCTTTGGGCGACGGGAACCAGAGCCCGCCGGTCTGGCGGGCCAACTGCTCCAGCGGATCGACGGCTACCGATCCGGTACCCACGACATGAACAGCGATGCGACTGTCGGCGGCCAGCCGGACCACATCGGCCATGGAATGGCGGCTGTGGGTGTCTCGACCGTCGCTCAGCACGACAACATGGCGGCTGCCCGGATAAGGGCCCAGGCTCTCCAGGGCCTGGACCAGGGCGTCATGCAGACGTGTGAATCCACCGGAGGGGAGAAGGTCCAGCCGGGTCTCCAGCCGCTGTCGGTCTACCGTCCATAAAGAGATCGGCCGGGCAGTCGCCGTGTTCACCAGAGCCCAGCGATCCTCCGGGGCGCCGTGGCTGAGGAGTTCCCGCATCAACTGCCGGCCCTCCGTGAGAGTGGAAGCGGATATGCTGGCGCTGGTGTCGAAACAGATAACGCCCGTCACCGGTGCATCCCCGCTGAGCGGTTCGATGTTGAACGGTGTTTCCACCCCATCCAGGGCCACACTGACCTCTTCCTGCCGCAAGCCCTGCCGGGCTTGGCCGGCGCCATGGTATGCCGAAAACACAACCTCCGCCGATCCACCCGGCGTAAAAGCGAGGCGATTGATATCCAGGCCGGGTTCCGTGGACGGGACCGTCCGCACCAAGCGGAACGGATAACGGCTGCCGGACGGCGGAATCTCGAATTGCAAGTAGTGCGGACCTCGCCTCCGGGCCACCATGATTTCCGGCGTACCTGGCTCCGCCACGGCGCCTGCACGTTCGGCACCAGACTCGCCGGCCGTTTTTTCCCAACCGGGCCAACACCATTCCCCACCGGATTTTCCCGGCAGAACCAGCGGCCTGCCCATGCCCATCCGCCCCGCCACCAGCATACGCGTCAGTTCCTCCGTTGTCGGCAACCGGTATCCGTCGGCCGATACATCGCAAAATATGCCGGTTTCACGGAAATTGTGACGATGGATACAGCCTTCCCCCTTCGCCGTCGCATAGTAACAGGGTTGCCACCCCCTTTTCCGAGAGAGCTGGTTGGCATACCAGACCGCCTCTCGCCACGTAGCCCGGGCCAGAAATGCATCGCCAGCCGGTTCCGTCACCCTCGGCGGGACGGTCGGAACGACAGCAGGCGAAGGGTTATCCGGGATCTGGTTGGCACTCAGCGGGGCTTCCATGACAGCAATATCCCGAGGCAGCAACCGGTAACCGGCGTTTATCGCTTCATGTAGTTCACCGACACCGCCCATCGCCGAGAGGATCGGCACCCGGCCGGTGGCCAGAAACCGCAACTCTCCCAGCCGGTGATCCGTGTCATAGATTACACCGGTATTGCCGGCCGCCGGCAGAACAGGCCGGGTTAGAATGACGCCGCCCTCGCCCACGGTGACCAGCTGACGGCCATTGGTGGCGATTTCATACAGGTTCGTTTCCGCGGGCGACGGTAGCTGGAGCCAGGTCCGGCCGTCGAGACTGGCAAAGACGATCCCTTCGTAGCCGACAGCCCACCACTGCTCTTCTGACCAGCAAATTCCCTCCAAATGATTGCGACGACCGAGTCCAAAAGCCGCCCAGTGACATCCGTCCCCGCTGCACGTCACCACTCCACCTTCGCCCACGGCCGCGTACATGGTATCTCCGGCGGCCACGGCATACAGATGGTTGGGGGTGCCCGCTTCATGGCGTCGCCACTGCCGGCCATCCCGGCTATGCAACAAGGTGCCGTTCCGCCCGGTGGCCACCCAGCCCTGCGGCCCATCCGTCACGGCATACAAATCCTGGGTGGTGTCCGTGGCACATTCCGTCCAGTTGACACCATCGACACTGTGATAGATCCGGCCCCATTCGCCGGCGGCGAGCCAGGAGTGGCCATCGGTTCCGAGGCCATATAGATTGCGGGGTATTCCCGCCTCGATTTGCCGCCATTCCCGGCCGTCCTCGCTCCGCAGCACCAGTCCGTCATCGCCCACGGCCAGCAGGATCCGGCCGTCGTATTCGACGGCCCGCAGCCGGCGGTTCACGCTGACCGCCAGCGACCGCCACGAGAGGGCATCCGCCGCGCTCGCCCACAAGCCGTCCCGGCCGACGGCGATAAAACCGTCCGGACCGTCCGTCACGCTTTCCAGCTCGCCGGGCCGGTCCCCTGTCGGCCCGGCCCATTCCTCGCCGGAGTCACTGCCGAGGATAGTCCCGTAGTAGCCCACCGCCTGCCATCGTCCCTCGGCATACATCACACCGCTCAGTCCGGCGGTAGTCGGCACGGCGATATTCTCCCATGGCCCGTCGCCGGTGCGGCTGAGCATCGTTCCACCAAAGCCTACGGTTATATACCGCCCCGCGGCGAAATGAACGGCGTATAGGTCCCGTCGGACTACCGGTGGATGGTGTTGCCAGTCGTTGCCATCGGGGCTGGAAACAATCAGGCCGCCATAACCTACGGCCACCATTCCCTGCGTACCGGCACACACGGCATACAGGTCGCTTCGTCCGTGCATCTCAAAGTTACGCCGTTGCCAGATCTCACCGTCGGTGCTGGTCAGGATCAGCCCGTCGGCTCCCACGATCACCCAACCGGCTGCGTCGTGCGCGATTCCATACAATGTTGCGGCGACGCCGGCGTCCACGTTTGTCCAGGATTCTGCATCCGGGCTGCGCAGAATCACCCCGGCCTCACCCACGGCCCAGAAATGGTCGGCCGCCCAGATGACGTAGTAGAGCGTCCGCGCCGTCGGGGGGATGACAGCCGTCCATTCACCGGCATCCCGGCTGATTAGCACGGTGCCCTCATTTCCAACGATCACCAGCCGATCCCCGTTGCTGGCCAGGCTGTTAAGGGAATTGCGGGTCCCCGATGCACCGCGCCGCCATGAGCATCCTTCCAGGCTGGTCAGGATCGTTCCCCGGCGTCCCACAGCCACATAATGTCCGTGAAAATGCCCGATAGCCCGCAAATGATTCCCCTGGGGCTGCGGCTGGATCCAATGCCAGGGGTCCAGGCCGCACTGGCGATAGATAAACCGCCGGGCCGCGAAAGGGAAGGAGTCCGCATCTTCCACCGCCGCCGTGCGGACGGCGGCGGTCAGAGTGGAAAGGCAAAGTGCGAAAGAAACACTCCATAGTAAAGGATGGAAAAGGAACAGCCTATGGACCTCCGGCCGGCCGGGACCATGGCGGCGGTGGATTTGACGTTCCGGCATCTTGCCGTTTGAACAAGACAGGAGAAAGACATCGGCGGTGCTCATGCCCTCATCTTACCCGATCCCCTGACCTCGGACAAGGAGAACGAGCCAGACCCTTGACGCGTCCGGGCCTGTTGCCTCGGCACGCATCTGCTTGTCTGTCGACAAGGC
>JAFGRT010000110.1 GCA_016935015.1 Acidobacteriota bacterium
CGGCGGTAGTCGCTGAGACCGGCCATGCTCAGCACCCATTCCCTCCTCTGATCCCGCCTCTGGTTCCTGAGGCCGTAGATGCCGGCAAAAAAATGAATGTTCTCCTCCACCGTCAAATCCTCATACAGTGAAAAGCGCTGGCTCATGTAGCCGATATGGGCCTTGACGGTCTCGGCCCGGGTGGCGATGTCGAAGCCGGCGACAGTCGCCCGCCCGCCCGTGGGCGCGAGGAGGCCGCACAGCATGCGGATGGTGGTGGACTTTCCGGCGCCATTGGGGCCCAGAAAGCCGAAGATTTCACCGCGCCGGACTTCGAAGGACACCCGGTCCACGGCAACAAAGTTTCCGAATCGTTTTTCCAGGTTTTCGGCGCGCACGGATATGGCCTTATCGGGTGACGGCATCGGTGTCCTCCCCGGGTGACAAGACGGCGACAAAGACATCTTCCAGCGATGGTTCCACCGGGCGAATCTCGGCGGCCGGCAGGCCGGCCTGTTGAAGGACGGCGTCGATGCGGCGCCTGGACGCGACGGCATCGGCGGTGACCAGGTGCAGCTTGTGGCCGAAGAGAGCCGTGCGGCCCATTTCTCCGGATTCTTTCAGCAGTTGCTGTACCCGGCGCGGTTCCGCTACCGTGATCTCCAGCACGGTGTCGTGCATGACCGTCTTGACCTCCGCCGGGGTGCCGCACGAGAGCAGGCGTCCTTGGTGCAGCAACGCCACCCGGCGGCAGCGCTCGGCCTCCTCGAGGTAGGCGGTGGAGACGAAGATGGTGACCTGCCGGCGTAGCAGCTGGTAGAGCATCCGCCAGAAATCGCGCCGGGAGACGGGGTCCACGCCGTTGGTGGGTTCGTCCAGAAACAGGATGTCGGGCGTGTGCACCAGGGTGCAGCACAGGCCCAGTTTCTGCTTCATGCCGCCCGACAGGCGGCCGGCCTGGCGGCGCCGGAATCGAAGCATGTCGCTGAAGGAAAGCAACTCGTCGATTTTCTCGTCCAGTCCACGGCGGGGGACCTGGTAGATGTCGGCATAGAAGCGGATGTTTTCTTCCACCGTCAAATCGACATACAGACCGAACTGCTGGCTCATGTAACCGATTTTTTCCTTGATCCGTTCCGCTTCGCGGACGATGTGATGGCCGGCCACCCAGGCGTCGCCGGCGCTCGGCTCCAGGATGGCCGTCAGCAGGCGCATGGTGGTGGTCTTGCCGGCGCCATCGGGCCCCACCAGGCCGAAGATCTCACCGCGTTGGACCTCCAGCGTCAGGTTGTCCAGGGCCGTCACCGGGCCGAAGGTCCGGCTCAGGGCTTCGGTGCGGATGGCCGTCATGTCACAGCCCTTCGTTCAGCCGGATCCGGCCGTCGGCCGGCATGCCGGGTTTGAGTTCATGCTGCGGATTGTCAATCTGGATCTTGATGCGGTACACCAGCTTGACGCGTTCCTTTTCCGTCTGCACGCTCTTGGGGGTGAACTCGGCTTCGTCGGCGATGAACGTGATGCGCCCGCTGTAGGTCTTGTCGGGATAGGTGTCGGTGGAGATCTCCACCGGTTGGCCCAGTCGCACGCGGCCCAGGTCCGTCTCGTCCACATAGGCGCGGAGCCAGATCTGTGCCAGATTGCCGACGGTCATCACGGCCGTGCCGGGTGAAACATACTCGCCCGGCTCGAGATGTTCGGCCAGCACCGTGCCGGTCAGGGGTGAGCGCAGTGTGGCGTAATCGAAGCGGATTTCAGCCAGGGACTGCGCCTCCCGGGCCTGCTGCAGCCGCGCCCGGGCCTGGGCGATGTTCTCAGGGCGAGGTCCGTTGCGAAGCAGACGATGCCGTTCCTCGGCTTCACGCAGGGCCGCCTCGGCCTGGGCGATGGTCTCGCGGCGGGGGCCTTCCCGCACCAGGGCCAGCTGCTCTTCCGCCTCCCTCAGGCGGGCCTGGGCCTGGGTGTAGGCCGAGCGGGCCAGCTCGAACTCGCGATCGGAGATGACCTCCTTTTGGTGCAAGGTCTGCTGCCGCTCATAATCCAGGCGGAACCGCTCCAGGTCGGCCGCCGCCCGCGCCGTGGTGGCCTCGGCGGCGGCGATCTCCTGGGGTCGGGAGCCGTTCTGCAATTCCTCCAGGCGGGACACGGCCCGCTCCACGGCCGCCGCGGCCTGAGCGATCTCCTCGGCCCGGAAGCCGGCCTCCAGTTCGGCCAGGACAGCCCCGGCCACGTCCACCTCGGCCTGGCGCAAGGCCACTTCCCGCTCCAGGTCACCGGTGTCCATGCGGGCGACCACCTGTCCGGCGGTCACGGGCTCGCCTTCGTCGACCATCCGTTCGGCCAGCAACCCCGGTATCTTGAACGACAGGCGGGTGTCGTCCAGCTCGATGTTGCCCGATACCCGCAGGCGGTGGTTCTCTTCATCGGCGTTCTGGCAGCCGCTCAGCAGCACCGGCAGCAGCAGCGGCACCACCAGCCAGCGGCGGAAGAATCTGTTGGCCATGATCGTGACTCCTTGCAGCAGTTTACAATTTCGTCGGCGGCCGGCACCGGCCGGATGCCTTTCCGGCGGCCTTCATGCCCCCTCCGGCGGCGGCCGGAGGGCGTCGCGGAACACTTTCCAGGTGGCGTCCACCTGGGCCACCATGTCGAACGCGCCGCCGCTCAGGTGGAACATCATGGCCGACGGCTGAAACAAGCCCAGGAACATGACGGACAGGCTGTCGGCGGCGATGTCCCCCCGGATGAGGCCGCTGGCCTGTCCCCGGCGGATGGTGTCGGCCACGTGGCCGAGGAACTCGGAGATGATGCGGTACAGCTTGAGTTTCTTTTCCGGTTCGTCGCCCATCACCTTCTCGGAGAAGAGCAGGCGGGGCAGGGCCTGATATTCGTGAATGAGGTAGACGTGTCGCAGCAGCATCTGGCGGATGGCTTCCAAAGGATCCCGGGCCTCCTGGTGGGCGGCGGTGATGTTGGCCAGGACGCGATCGCGCAGCAGGTCCAGGATGGCGTCGATGAGCTCGCTCTTGTCGCGGAAATGCCGGTACAGCGCCGACGGGACCAGTCCCACCATCCGGGCCACCCGCTCCACCGTCAGGCCGCTGATGCCGCGGCTGGCGATGACCTGCAGGGCGGCGCCGGCGATCTGTTCCCGGCGGATTTCGGTTTTCTTTTTCTCGGCGCCCATACCGCCTCCAATGTGAACATACATTCACATAATAGTGCCGGCTGGCACGGCTGTCAAGCCCTTTTTTCGCCGGGTGCTCCCACCGGAAACAGAATGATACACCTGTATTTACCAAAGAAGTCGGGCCCGGCTATGGCCGGAAAGCGGGCTGTTTTTGTGAATGCTTTTTCTGATCAGGTCACCCGCCGCGACCGGTAGCCGGCGAGAAAAGCGGGGCTGATCCCGATGGGTGTGTCCCGGGGGCATCCCACCGGAATGAAAAAGCCCTCTTCCGCGGAAGAGGGCTTTGGTAACCGGGTGAAGTGGAATGGCCGGGATCCGGCCGGCGCCGCCGGCGGTCAGGGGGTGCGGATGTGCAGGATCGCGTCGCTGATCATGCGCCAGGGCATTTCCAGGACCGTCGCCTCCACCGGGCCGTGCATGGTGCTGACGCCCGAGAAATCGATGTCCTCCAGGTAGTACAGGTACGTCTGTCCGGGCTCGACGTCGAGGTCGCTGAAGGCGTAATCGGCGCCCCAGGTTTCGCCGCCGCGGCCCGGGATCAGCTGGGCGGTCAGCTGGACGTAGTCTTCGCCGTCGGCCGTGGTGCGCCACAGATGAAAGCCGGCGTTTTCGATTTCGGCGTCCGTTTTCCAGAGCAGGACCACCCGGTCGGCCAGGGGCATGGCCTTGAACTCCGCCAGCTGGATCAGCAGGGGCGTGCAGTCGTCGATCTTCACGTACTGGGAGGTGTTTTCCGTCGAATTGGCGGGGGTGTCGGAGTCGGTGGCCACGATGCGGATCTGGTACCAGGGCGTGGGCGATGTGGGCAAGCCGCTGTAATTCCAGGTGGTGGTCCATGTGTTATACGTCCCGGAAACCGGGTCCGTGACGCTGCTGATCAGGGTCCACGTCGATGTACCCGCCTGGCGGTAGTAAAATGACACGTTGTCGATGGTATCGATGACCTTATCGTTGACCGGATCGTAATCCAGAGCGTCCATCAGGTAGACGGTTATGTCATAGGTGGTGCCGGTGCCGCAAACGCCCGTGGTCTCGAGAATGGCCGGATTGGGGGAAATTCCGCCGCCCGGGGTGATGGGGTCGCCGGTCGGGACAGGAAAATTTCCGGTGTTGTCACCGTTGGCCTCACCGGGGAACAGCCAGTCTTTCAATGTCGGATTGGAGGGGGTGGTGGAGGTGGTGAAGAAAAAAGTGATGGGGGTGTCGGAGTAAATTTTCTGGGTTCCGCTGCAATCGACGAAACTGGTGAGGGGCACCTGCCAGTCGAGGAGCCAGCCGTAATCATCCAGTGGATCCGCGCCGGTCCCCTGGATGGCGCGGACGTTCCCGACGGTGGGGGGATTGTTCATGACGATAGTCGTCATGCTGATCAGTCCCTGGATGCCGCTGCTGGTAATACAGTCATCGATGGTGATGGCCTGGCTGTTGTTGTCGCCGTAATAGATCTCCATGGTGTCGGGATTGGCGTTGCCGTTGAGGGTGACGAAGAATTCCTTGTAGCCGTCGCCGTCGGTATCGATGAGCACGTTCCAGGTATACTGTTCCAGCGAGCCGTCGGCCTTGGTCATCTTGCCCCGCTGTCGGAGCCGGAAGAAGATGACTTCGTTGGTGGCGTCGAAATAATAATACACCGTGGGCAAGCCCAGGGGCAGGTCGGTCTGGAAGTCGCAGCCGGTGAAGAAATCCACGGCATCGGGATTGGCGCCGTTGTTGCCGAACGACGGATCCTTCTTTTCGCAGCCGCCCGAGCCGGAGTCGGTGACGGGATCACTGCGCCAGGTGTACGGAATCCATGCTGTGGGGTCCGGCCATGCCACCTGGGCCTGGGCGGTGCCGGCCGCGGCGCCCAGCAGCAGGAGGCCGGTCAGCAATAAAAAGACCGTTTTGACATTCATGTTCATGAGGCTAACTCCTTGCCTTGACGAATCCGGCCCGTGAATAAAACAACACCTGTGGATTCTATATTTTGACGTTGATTAAGACTGCAATTTGTATAGATATCCTGTTTGCGTCCGGATCTATAACACAAGGATACATTCCTTCTGTTAAAAAAGCAACCTTCTTTTCCCTGAATCGTTAACAGAAATGTTCATCCGCGTGATGGCCGTCACATCCGGCCACCCGCACCGAACGGTTGCGCTCCGTCCATACGTAAGATGGTGCGCCGAAACAGCGCGATTCAGGGTGGACAGGGAAGAGGCATGGCGTACCGGATCCGGCAAGGACTCCGCGGCTCACCGGGGCCGTGTTGTCGTGGAAGATTGAAGCGACCGGCCTGGCCTCGGGAGCGGGATCGGGAGCCGTCTGTCCCGTGAGGCAGGGCCAATCATCCGGCCGGGGCTTTGTCCGGCGCCACATGGAATATGATGGCCCGCCGACCGGCCCGCCTGCGCAGGAGCGTGTCCGGCCGGACCAGCAGGCTGGTGGTGAGGGCCTCGCCCAGGACGGGATCAGGCGATACTACCGTGACGTTGCCGCCGGCGGCGGGCGCTGCCCCTGGCCCACCGCCCGCCACAGATCCGTCGCCGCCCCCAGGGCGATATCGAAGCTGCCGCCGCTCGCCTGCCAGAAACGGGCACAGCGCCGCAGCAGCCGGCACTCCTCGTCGGGCACGCGGCAGGGCTGCCGCCAAGCCTCCCGGTTCAGCCGGGCGATGACGCTGTCCGGCCGGAAGCGGCTCAGGCGGCTCTCGATCCGCTCGATCTCGCACCGGACCCGGCCGGTCACCGCCCGGCCGCGCTCCGCCGGCAGGCCGGGCAGGCAGACCTCCACCCGGGTGCCCAGGGTCGGAAACGTGGTCCAGGCGGTATCGTTGTGGCCGTCGGCTAGCGTCCAGCCAGCCCGTGGGACGGCGCCACTCACTTGCCGTCCAGGGACGGCCGGGACATGCTGGCCGCCATCTGCGGCTCGACGAAGCCCGCCTGGCCCAGCCAGCGGACGGTCTGCTCGGCCTGGCGCGGGTCGGTGGTCCGGAAGACGGCCACCAGCTTTGCGGTGATGTCGTCCTCGGCCAGGTCGGCCCCGCGGTCCAGCAGGTCGTTCCGGATCTCCTCGAACTGGGGCGCGGACTCGAAATTGCCCACCGCCACCTTGGTGATAAAAGGGGATTCCCCCAGTTTGGGGAACTTGAAGATCACCTTGTACACGGCCATGAGTACGCTCCTGGGTTGGTTTTCCATCTTGCATCCAGCGCCCTCATGGCATGCGCAAGCCCAGTATAGCAAAAGGCATGGGAACGTCCATGATGAACCGCGCCGGCTTTTCATTTTTTTAGCACGGCGATCGTTACCGGGCGGAGAAATCGGAGTTTGCTGCTACCCTTCGAAAGCGGATCGATGGGTGTGCCGACAGCGGTTCGGAGGAAGATTATCCGATCCAGCCTGCTCGGCAGTAATATTTGCACAGCCGCTCCCGGGCTGCTGCGCAAAATTTGCGCGCGGGGCCCAACGGTGGGACGTGTTTATTTGGCACTTCAATTGCAGCCACAACATGGGGCCCATGGCGACGAATGCCCAGGCGGGCGACGGTCATGACGGGAAAATATCGATGAGCCGGGGTGCCGTCTAGCGGCGGTTCGGCCGGCGCGGCGGATCGTGAAATTTTTTTTACAGATTGTTACATGACCGAAATCCGCCAGCGCATGGCCGGTGTTATGATGTAGTCATACAACCTGGTTGATGGGGGCCGGCGAGTCTCTGTTCCGGGGACGGCGCGGGGACTATCCGATTTTTCCGAGGAGCAAATCAGACATGGTTCAAAAAATCGGCTGGTTGATGGTGATCGGGATCCTGGGAGTGACCGCCTGGGCGGACGTGCCGGTGCTGGAGAAGACGGAACGGGCGCTGCAGGCCCGGCGGGCGGCCATGGTCAACTATTCCGTGGAGGTGGTGACCACCATCGACTCCGATACGCCGCGCGGGCGGATGAAGATAGAGACCCGGGAACTCTATTATTTCGGGCCGGCGGATCAGGTGAGGAAACAAACCCTCAGCCGGCTGCGCAACGGCTTGCCGGTGGCTGAGGGGAGCCGCGGCGGTCCCGGCCGGGGCGGTCCGGGAATGGGCCGCCGGGGGATGGGACTGCCGCCCGAATGGCAGGGCCGTGATCTGGCGCTGGCCCCCGGGATCCTGAAAGATGCAACGGTCAGCCGCCCGGCGGGGGACGATCGTGATTCAACCGTAATCATCGAGATCCGGCCGGAGCTCGGTGACCTCGAAATAGACAAGGGTGCGTTGTGGGTGGATCCGGCCACCGGCATGCCCCTCAAAGTTCAGCTCAACGTGATGACGGGACCTTTCGGCGGGGACGCCGAGTTGACCGTCGACTACGTCTGGGACCGGGACCGGGAAATCACCGTCCCGGCCGTCCAGACCGTCCGGATCAGCGGCGGGGGCTTCGATGATCGCGGCGGTTTCCAACTGGATCTGACCACCCGCTGGCTCAATTTCCAGTGGGACCTCGAATATGAGGCGGACTTCTTCACTCGGGAGGATGCGCCGCCGGCAGCCCAGCCCCGTCCGCGGGACCGGACGGCGCCAGCCGACGAAGACCCCTTTGAGGAGATCCGGATTACGCCGCCGCGCCAGGCGGCCGGGACTTCGCCCGACGTCACGGGTGGCGAGGATCCTTTTCAGGAAGTGCTCATCGAGGGCGGATCCAGCCGGGGGAGCGGTGAGCGTGGGATGGACGAGGGGACAGTGGTGCAGAGCGTGCTGGGATTCGGCGGCCGATCCGGTCCGGGGGGCGGGATGCGGGGAGCCCGCATCGCCGGTTCCCGGGCCAACCGGATCCAGGGTTCCGCCCAGCTCGGCCTGACCGGCTCGTTCCTCGATGCCCGCCCTTACTCTCTCTCGGGCCAGGAGTCACCGGCGCAGGACTATCTGACATGGAACGCGGGCATATCCGTGGGCGGCCCCATCGGTGGCGGCGGGGCTGACGAGTTGGGTGGCTGGGGCCGGTTTGCGGGGCGTCCGTTCTTTTTCGTGGAGTATACCACCACCCGTGGTGACGAGCTGTTCAGCCAGTATGCATCCGTGCCGACCCTCCTCGAGCGCCGGGGTGATTTTTCGGCGACCACATACCGGACCGGGCCGCTGGCCGGGCAGAACGTCCGGATTTACGATCCGCAGACGGGCGAACTCTTCGCGAACGCCCTCATCCCCACCGACCGGATCGATCCCATCGCCCGGCAGCTGCTAAACTATTTCCCACTCCCCAACCAGACGGACGCCTATCTGAACTACTTCGGTCAGGAATCGATGGGCTCCCGCCGCGACCGGCTGAATGTGCGGATCATGGCGCCCCTGGGCGACTCGCTGCGGGTGATGGGCGGCTACAATTACAGCGGCGACCGTGCCGACGTCTTCAATATTTTCCCCGACCTGACCGGTGAGCGCAGCGGACGGGGCCAGAACGCCTCCCTGAGCCTGAACCAGGGCATGCGCCGCGGTTTCATGAATAACTTCCGGCTGCAGTGGAACCGGAACCGGTCCCGGACATTGAATCCATTCGCCTACAGCCACGACATATCGGGGGACCTGGGGATTCAGAACACATCGGCGAATCCCATCGATTACGGGCTGCCGATGCTGAGTTTCACCAATTACCAGTCCCTCAACGACGGCAATTCGTCGCTGCGCATCAACGAATCATGGTCGGTGGGCGACAGTCTCCAGTGGCTGAGCGGTCGGCATTTTTTCCGGCTGGGCGCCGAGGTGACCTGGCGCCGCATCAACAACCATTTCAACCCCAACGGGGCCGGCCGCATGACCTTCGCCGGCGTGGCCAGCAGCGGCTACCTGGACGGCCAACCCCTGCCCGGGACCGGGTATGATGCTGCCGATTTCCTCCTGGGCCTCGTCCAGAGCAGCAACATCCAGTACGGCAACACCGACCATTACCTGCGCCGGCCGGAAGTGGCCGTCTATCTCAACGACAACTGGCGGCTTCACTCACGGTTTACCCTGCAGTGGGGATTCCGCTATGAATATGTGGCTCCCTGGGTGGAAAAATATGACCGCATGGCCAACATCGACCTCGGTCCGGATTTCAGCGGGGCGGAGACAGTGCTACCCGGAGGGCAGGGGACCTTCTTCGGCACCTATCCGCAGGGTCTGGTCCGGAGCGACTGGAACAACTTCGCGCCGCGCGTGGGCCTGGCCTACCGCCTGATGTCGGGGCGTTATCCTGCCGTTCTGCGGGCCAGCTATGGCGCGTTTTTTCCCAATGAATCCTATGGCTATTTCGCCAACCAGCTCATCGCCCAGCCGCCGTTCGGCTACACGGTGGAATACACCGCTGCGGGGCAGGATTGCCGCGGCATCCAAACGGCCTTCACCGAGGAGACGGCGGCGGATGTCCCCAATACCTACGCCGTGGATCCGGATTTCCGCCTGCCCGTTGTCCAGACGTGGAACCTCTCCTGGCAGCAGGGACTACCCTGGCGGATGTTTGTCAGTCTCGGCTACGCCGGCTCCCGCGGGACCGGCCTGGAGCTGCTGCGGGCCCCCAACCGCCTGGTGGACGGTCAACCGGTGCTGCCCGGAACAGCGCAGTTCCTGTATCTCACATCGGCCGCCGCTTCCGATTTTCACGGCATGCAGCTGCTTGTCACCCGGCGGATTCGCGCCGGTTTCTCCATCAACGGGCAGTATGAGTTCGGCAAGTCCCTGGACAATGCCTCCTCCATCGGCAGCAGCCCCCGCCTGGTGGCCCAGAACGACGACGATCTCGATGCGGAACGGGGCCGGTCGGCCTTCGACCGGCGCCACAAACTGGCCGTGAACTGGTTCTGGGAGCTCCCCTTCGGCAGTCGCCAGCGCTGGCTGCGGGAGGAAGGCAGGCTGAGCGCCGCGCTGCGAAACTGGTTTTTGACCGGCACCCTCTCGGTGCAGAGCGGCTTGCCCTTTACGCCCACGCTGCTGGGCAACCAGATCAACAATAGCGGCACATCCTCCATGGGCAGCGAACGCGCCAGCGTCACGGGCGAGCCGGTGGATCTGGACGCGTCCCGGCGGACCACCAGCGAATGGTTCAACACCGGAGCGTTTACCCTGCCGGGACCCGGTACCTATGGTGACGCGACACGAGGCGCCATCAACGGGCCCGGGCAATGGACCCTCGATCTCACCCTGACCCGGTCCATCCTGCTGAACTCCGAGGGGCGGCGCCTGCTGATTTCCCTGGTGGCCCGCAACATTTTCAACCATGCCAATTTCACGGCCATCAACACGACGGTGAACTCCATCGGCTTCGGCCAGGTCACCGCCGTGGCGCCCATGCGCAGCATCAGCCTGAACCTGCGGTTCATGTATTAGGTGCCGCTGACCGGTTCACCAAGGAGTCCCCTCATGCCCGCAACGATCGACATCTGGATCATCCGGCTGCTCATCCTCTGGCTGTTGCTCGGCACGGGCCTGCCGGGCGCGCCGGGACGGTCCGCGCCTGAAGACCCGAGCGCCCATCGTTTTTTTACCCGCACCAACATGGTCCTGGTGGATGTGCAGGTTCGTGACCGGTCCGGCCGGCGGGTACAGGGTCTCACGGCGGAAGATTTCGTGGTGCTGGAGGAAGGGATACCCCAGGCCGTCACCTATTTCGAAGAGGTGTTCATTCCGTTGCCGCCGGCGACCCCGGCTCTTGTCACCACCGGACCCGGAACCGGGGACCGGTCGGCCAGCCCGGCCGTCGAGCCCGTGCCGGCGGTCGTTCCGTCTCCCCCCCCGGCAGCCGCCGGGCCGACCGACCGGCCGATGACCGGCCTGGAGCGGAGATTGCTGATCCTGCTGTTCGATACGGGTTCGGCGGACATACAGAGTCTGCGGCTGATGGAGGAGGCGGGCCGGGACTTCGTGAACACCCAGTTGACGCCGTCCGATGCGGTGGCGGTCCTGGTGTTCAACAACGGGCTGCAGCTGCTGGCGGACCTGACCACCGACCGTGCCGAACTGACACGGGCCATGGCCCGGTTGGACAGCACCAATCCGGAAATGGATGTTTCCCTGCCCGACGAGGATGCCGATGCCGGCGGCGACGACGCGGCCTATCTGGCCGACGAGACAGAGCTGGCCCTGTTCCAGACCAACCAGCAGCTGAGCGCCATCCAGACCATCGCCGATACCTTCCGTGACGTGACCGGTCGCAAGGCGCTCATCTATTTTTCGGCGGGCATGACCAGCCGGGGGGTGGAAAATGAGCAGGAGATGCGCTGGACCACCGACCTCTGCAACAAGGCCAACATGAGCGTCTACACCGTGGACGCCCGGGGGCTGGTGGCCCTGTCGCCCGGCGGCGGCGCCCATCGGGGAGTCTCGGGCGGCACGGCCGTGTTTTCCGGCCGGGCGGATCTGAACCAGCTGGCCGGGCTGGCCCGCTCCCAGGAGGGGCTCATCTCGCTGGCCGAGGAAACAGGCGGGATCGCCCTGGTGGATGACAACGATCTGGCCAAGATCTTTCGGGCGGCCCGCGAGGACAACAGCCATTACTACCTGCTGGGATACCAGACCCCGGCGGCGCCCAGTGACGGCCGGTTTCACCGCCTGAAGGTGAATGTGCGGCGGGAGGATGTCACCGTGATCCATCGCCCGGGCTACACCGCCGACAAGCCGTACCGCAGCCTGTCCCCCGAAGAGCGGGAATTCCGGTTCGCGCAGCTGGTGATGGAGGACCAGCCGGCGGCGGACTTCCGACTGGCGGTGGCGGCGGAATATTTTCCCCAGGCCGGCAGCCAGTATGAAGTCCCGGTGCTGCTTTCCTTTGAATACGCAGAAATGAGACGGTTGTCGGGTGCCGAAACCCTCAACCTGGAGCTGGTCATCGCCGCCCGCGATGCGTCGGGGCGGACCCGGTCCGGGGTGCGGGACCAGCTGGAGATCCGCCCCCGGGACACCGGCGGCGACGTGCGGTTCGTGTATCAGAACCTGCTGCTGCTGGATCCCGGGCGGTACGACCTGGTGGCCTATGTGCGCGACAACCGCACGGGCAAGGTGGCCCGGGCGTCGGGCGGAGTGGAGCTGCCGGTGGATCCGGCCGTCAAGGCCAGCTCGGTGGTGCTGGCCGCCGGCTGGCGGGAACCGGCGGAAGACCGCCTGTTCAATATCAAGAGCGGAAAATACGTGACCATGGTGGAGAATCCGCTGCTGGTGGAGAACCGGGTGCTCATTCCCCGGGTCGAACGGCGGTTCACGCGCCAGGAAGCCCTGTTCGTGCACCTGCGTCTGGCCGGCGGTGAGGTGTCGGCGGCGCCGCCCTATCGACTTGTCCTTTACGACGCCAGCCGGACCGAACTTTTCTCAAGTCCGCCCAAAGCGATGGCCTTGTCGGCCACCGGCCAGCCCCAGGTGAACATCCGCTTACCGCTGCAGGAGCTGGCACCGGGGTGGTATCTGGTGCAGATCCGGATTATGGCAGGGACAGCCGATACCTGGTATTTCGAGAGGGACTTCCAGATTCTGCCCTGACCGCTGCATATCTGCCACCGCCACCTTCGTCCCATCGCTGTCCCCGACAGCCCCGCCGCCTTGTACCTCCTGCTGCATAAAGAAAAATGAACTCATTCACCAAAGGGGGGGAATCTATGTACCGCTGGGTTCGGGACATACGGCCGGATCCGGTCGGTAAGAGAGGCCGGTCCGGCCGGGATCGGCGGTTCACCCGCGTGCCGCAGCGGCGCCATCTGCGTCGGGCCTTCTTCAATTTCCGCCGTGAGACGGTCCGCCCCGATCACGAAAAAGGGGCCGTCCCTGAACGCCTTCCATGAATCGGGCACCTCGAGCAGCGCGAAGCGTCGCCGGTTCCGCAACATCTCCCGCAGCTCGCGGGTAAACGGCTCGAAATAGGCGGGCGGAATGCCGCGTTGCAGAGCCCGGTAGTCGCCCGTATCCACCACCAGCCAGCGGATGCGGTGGCGCCGGCAGAAATCGGCCACCTGCGTCAGGTCGGCAGCGTAGTAGGCGGCGAAAAACTCCCGCGTGCGGCGGGCGACGGTCGCCCAGTACGCCCGGAAAAAGGGGTGACTCAGCTCATAGTTGATGAAGACGGACCGCCGGGCGAAAACGGGGATGCCGTCCGCCAGGTTGGGTGGACCGGCCACCCGGTGATCGGCGGGAATCGTTTTCAGGAACTCATAGACCGGGCCGTAGCGGGAAAAATCGTGCAGGTGGGCATAGCGGATCTGAGTCAGGGCCAGCCCGGCGATGGCCACCATGGCCCCCATCAGCAGAGCCCGCCGCGCGGTGCGGCCGCGGGTGCCAGAATAGCGGCGGCCGACGAATCGTTCCAGTTCACGCCCGGCGCCGTATACCAGAAACGTGAAAGTCAGCACTCCCAGGATCAGCAGCGGATAGCGGCTGTAGCGGTCCGGCCACAGGATGGCCGGGTGCAGGAACGCCGCCAGGCCATACAGGACCAGGGCCGCGCCGGCCAGGCACAGCCATTCCGCCGGGATTCGGAAAGCACCGCGCCGCCGGAACAGCCACAGGCCCAGCAGGCCCAGGACGGCGACGCCGGCCGCCAGGGGTACGACCCATGTTTCCGCGATCAGGCCCTGGCGCCCCAGGAACTCGAGTCCCTTGCCCGCCAGCATGCCGTCGGCCATGGATTTGCCGGTCGACGCCCAGATCGGCCGGACCGGCCACTGGGCGTACCGGCCGCCCGCGTGAAAAGCCGGGTTCGCCACGACTTCCGCATGGGAGACCATGGGGCCGATGTCGGGATTTTTTCGCCACGCCCGGTTGGCGAACAGGATGCCCGCCGCCAGGCCGCTGCCCGCCACCAGGGCGATCACCGCGGCACGGTGGGCGCGCACCCGCCGCAGCAGGCGGATCCGCGCCAGGACCGTCAGAGCGAAGGTGCCCGCCAGAAGCAGACACACCGGCGGATAGATCAGGGCGGCCAGAATGATCAGGACTGCCGTGATCCAGTGCCGTCTCTCCATCAGGGTGTAGATCCCCGTGATCAGCAGCGGCAGGCCGAAGGCGCGGGCATGGCCGCCGGCCATCCAGATAAGCGGCTCTTGCGACGCCAGGATGATGATCACCGCCAGGATGCCCGCTCCCGGTGACGCCACCACCCGGAAAACGATCAGGAAGAGGAAAGCGCCCGACGCGCCCAGTAGCAGAACGGCCAGCAGGTTGCCGGCCAGGACGGGATCCATGACAAACGAGATGGCGGTATAGACGGCGATGAACCCGACGGGCTGGATGTGGCGGGCGTACTCCACCAGGAGATCGTCAGGGAACAGTTCCGGCTGCTGCAACTGCCGCATCCAGAAAAGGTGCTGGCCGACGTCGTTGTTGATGACGTACGGCTCGATGAAGGCGTCCCGCCAGGCCAGCAGACCGGCGGCGACACCCAGTAAAAAGGCGGCGGCCACCAGCCAGCGACGCGGCGCCGCCGGCCGGGTCTTGTCGAGGCCCGGCCCGTCCCCGGAGCTGGGGCACGGCGCATCCACGAAGCGGCGTTCGGCGTCGTTCAATCGAGAAAGATGATCGGAGTCCGGAGCCATCATTTCCTTATCTTATATGGCCCCTGGTGATGAAACAAGTTGAATGGTAGTATGCATCCTCCCTTGACGGCCCGGTCACCAGCCAGATCACCCGGCGGATGCGGAACGCCACGGTTATCCCGTGATCATGATAGCCTCTCAGACATATTTGTTGTCGTAAGCGGGCAAGAGTGCTAGTATCTAAATAACAGAAAAGTAACCAAGAACAGTTGATCAAATATTCGGGGATTTCACCAGCCGGGGAGTAAAAACTGCGGCGTGGCGGGGATATTCCTGCTGAGCGTGCCCGTTCGGATGAACAAGTTTCCGGGTCCGCCGGGAACAAACCAGGGAGGGGTTATGATGCGCATTGTGTTGGTTTTCATCGGCATTATCTTATGCGCGCCGGTCCTGTCCGGCGCCATTCCCCAGTCGGAACGCGACGCATTGATCGCCCTCTACAACGCCACCGACGGCGACAATTGGACCACCAACGAGAACTGGCTGGGCCCGCCAGGGACGGAGTGCAACTGGTATGGAGTAAGCTGCGACATTGAGCGAAACCATGTCGTCAGATTGAATCTGTACTATGATGGCCTGAATGGTGTGATCCCGCCTGAAATCGGCGATCTAATCTATCTGGAAGAATTGGACCTTAACTGGACCCAGCTGAGGGGCAGCATTCCTTCCGAGATCGGCAACCTGACCAATCTCTGGAACCTGGACCTGCATATGACTCAACTCTCGGGAAATATTCCCACCCAGATCGGCAATCTGGTGAAACTGCGCCGGCTGTATATAGGATGGAGCGAACTGGATGGATCCATCCCGACCGAGATCGGATTTTTAACAGACCTCGAATACTTGAACCTGTACGCTAATCAATTGAGCGGAAGCATCCCCACTGAGATATGGGGGCTGACTGCTCTCAATCACTTGGATCTTGGTCAAAACCAGCTGGCAGGCGACATCCCGTCCGAGTTGGCGAACCTGGTTAACCTCGAAGGACTCGTACTGGAGAGCAATCAATTGGACGGGAATATTCCCTCAGCGATTGGAAATTTAACATCCCTTAAAAACCTTTTCTTACAAGACAACCAGTTGGACGGCAACATCCCGTCCGCCATAGGTAATTTAACCAATTTGGAGAATTTGGATCTTAGTGGAAATCAGATTAGCGGTACGATTCCTTCTTCAATGTGGAATCTGACCAATTTATCAAGACTGCTTCTGAGTAATAATCTGTTGGGAGGAAATATTCCTCCTGGAATTGGAAACTTGACCAACCTTGAATATTTAATGTTGTCTATGAACCAATTCTCAGGTGAACTGCCTTCAGAAATCGGCAATTTATTCCCTCTTATCTGGCTGGAATTGAGCGACAATGACCTCCGGGGCAATATCCCGCCGGAAATCGGGAATTTAACTTCACTCCTGATATTGCATCTGGACAACAATCGCTTCAGCGGGATCATTCCCACGCAATTGGGCGCTTTGACCCATCTTAGAGAATTGTTTTTACACTGTAATCAATTGACTGGCAGCATCCCAACTGAATTTGGAAATCTGGAGAGCCTAGTCAGGGCGCTGCTGTCCTCCAACCGCCTGAACGGGAATATTCCCTCTGAGCTGGGCCAATTGGCGGACCTTGAACAATTGCTGCTGGGTGGAAATATTCTGAATGGAACGATCCCCACCGAAGTTGGAAATTTATCGAATTTAAAATCATTATCTCTTCCGAACAATGCTTTGAACGGGTGCATTCCGTCTCAGTTAGGCAATCTCTCAAATCTAACAAGTTTATCTCTAGGCAGTAATCAATTGAGCGGTGTTATCCCATCAACAATATGGGACCTCACCGGACTCGTATCGTTACAACTGGGCGGCAACCAACTGACGGGCATTATCCCATCAGATATCGCCAGACTCTCAAATATCCAACAATTAGGTCTCAGTTATAATTTTCTCTCTGGCAATATTCCTACAGAGACAGGCAATCTCAGCAATATAAGAACTCTGTACCTACACTCCAATCAACTTTCTGGTGCGATTCCGACAGAACTGATGGATTTGGCTAACTTGTCATATTTCAGGCTGGATTGGAACGCACTATTTTCAATGGACAACGATCTGACTACATATATAAACAATTTTTATACGTGGTTTTATCTTTCCAACGATTTTCGAACCATGCAGTCCACATCTCCTGAAAATTTTTTATGTTCAGGTACGCAGGCGACATCTGCTGACATGTCTTGGTTGCCCATTTACCAGGATCCTCCCACCCCGGGCGGTTACGAGATCCTGGAGTCCATGCCGCTGAAGGATGAGGCGCGGGTGGTCTACACCACCGACAGCAAGGAGGACGACGGCTGCCGGATCTGCCTGTACCCCGAGCGGCACTACGAATTCGCCATCCGGACGTTCACCGATCCCCACGACTACAATGACAACCGGGTGGTGAGCGAGGCGAGCCCGCCGATACAGGTTAACACCGGCCCGGCTGACAGCTGGGTCATGGTCCGGTTCAACGAGAACCAGGCCGGGCCCGTCTTTGCCGACAGCGCCTCGCAGCTGGTCCCGGCCACGGCCCTGACCTTCATGGTGCCCCCCGACGCCTTCCCCGAGGCCTCGCCCGAAGAACCGGTGATCGTCTGGATCACCCTGCCCGACGGGGCCCGTCTGAGCCAGACCCTGGCCACGGGTACCGAAACCACCACCGCCCCGCTGCCCACGGAAGGAGAAGCGGTGCACGACCTGGCCGTGGTGGAGTACACCCTGGCCAAGGATGGTCAGCCCCTGCCTGTCTCCGGAAGCAAGACCCTGGCGGGCATCGGTCCCCACGCCGTGCAGCTGTTCCGCTACGTGGCCGGCGAGCGGGCGGTGTGGCTGCGCATCACCGAGAGCACATCGGGCTGGACGCCGGACACGGGCGATTTTATCGGCTTCACCATCGGCCGGCCGGCCGGCATCTGGCCCGACACCGCCGCCAGCAATTGGGGAGCGGAAGGAGTTGGGAAGCAGGCCTCCACCCTGTTCTACCTGGATCTGCGGAACTACACCTTCGACGACGTGACGCCCGATTTCCCCGTCCGCCTCTGCTCCTTTTACCAGCTGGACGGCGCGGGCCGCGACACGGGCTTCGCCCCCGAGCACATCCGCCTGTTCACCCGAAGTGAAGAGGCCGCGGATGCCATGGTGAGCTCTACTGTGAACGAGGCCATCGGCGATCACACCCGGGTGGACCTGGACGGCGACGGGGTCCAGGACCTGGTGACCGTCAGCCCCGACGAGGCCCGGCTGACATGGCGCTACGGCACGGCCGACGGCGTTTACACCGGCGGCGACTCCCGGGACGTGCCCGGTCTGGTGCCGCGCACGGTGGCGGCGGGCGACGTGACGGGCGACGCGCGGCCCGATATCCTGGTCAGCGACGGCGCCGGCGAGCTGCTCATTTTCGACTGGGTGTCGCTGTTCACCGTCAAGGATACGCGGCGACCCATTGCCCCCGACAAGCGGGTGAAACTGGCGGCGGTGCCGGCCGACGCGTGCCTGGCCGACGTCAACGCCGATGCCTGGCCCGACTTCCTGTACGTCAGCCCCGACACGGGCCGGCTGGGCGTGCGCTACGGCGACGCCTACACTGTGGAGGATCTCTACGCCGCCGGCCCGGGCCCGGTGGCCCTGGTCACGGGCGACTTCGACAACGACGGCACCCCCGATGTGGCCGTGGCCAACCGCGACGACGGCACGGTGGTGCTGTTCGTCAATGACGGGTCAGGTGGATTCCTGCCGGCCGGCACCACCGACCTGGGCGGCTGGCCGGCCGATCTGGCCGCCGGGCGCTTCGGCGACGACCCGTGGCTCGACCTGGCCGTGGGGCTGGCCGAGCCGCCGGGTTCAAGCCTTGGCGCGGTGGCCATCCTGACGGGTGGTCCCGACAAGAACTTCAACTTGACCAAGATCTACAGCCCGCACACGCCCTCGGCGGTGGTGGTGGACAACTTCGACGGGCTGCACTTCGCCGACATCCTGGTGGGCTTTGCCGATTACGAGCAGCTGGGCCTGTACGTGAGCACGGCC
>JAFGRT010000111.1 GCA_016935015.1 Acidobacteriota bacterium
CCCTGCTCGGGGAGCCGGGTGGTGAATTCCCAGGGTGCCACTTCCGGTTGCGCATTGGTCAGGGCGGCCAGTAGCGCCGATTTGCCGGCGTTGGGCGGGCCCACCAACACCACACGGCCGGCCCCCTCGCGGGGAATATTGGACGGATCATGTCGTTTCGCCGCTTTCCCCTTTTTCTGGGTTTCCTTGCGCAGCTGGGCGATTTTGCGTTTGATGTCGGCCTGCAGCTTTTCCGTCCCCTTGTGCTTGGGAATCAGGGACATCATCTCCTGCAGCGCAGCCAGCTTGTCGTCGGGCTGGGTGGCCCGTTTGTAGCGCTGTTCCGCTTCCAGATACTGGGGCGTCAGATTGGCCGGCATGGGACTCTCTCCACGGGGTCTATTATACGAATTCAACGCCGGGATGAAAAGCTCTTTCGACCGCCGGGGGCGCGGATGAAAAGAGAGAGTATCTGTCTGAGAAGACGCTTTTTCGCTGCCTCCCGGCCGGAGATGTGGTGCCCCGAAAACAATATTTGGCGGGTACCCGGAAAACTGATATAATAACGTACCGTTCGCGGCGGGGTGAGGTCCCGAAGCCATGAATTTTGGTTTGCCCGAAATGCTGATCATCTTCATTCTGGCGTTGCTGTTGTTCGGGCCGCGCAAACTGCCTGAAATCGGTCGCACCGTCGGCCGGGCCATGGCGGAATTCCGCCGGGCTTCGGATGAGCTGAAAACCTCCCTGATTCAGGAAGTGGAAATGGAAGAAAACACCGGAATCAGGGAATTGAAAGAGGACCTCAGCCAGATCCGCCGCGACCTGGACGATGCCTCCAAATCACTCACGGATTTTGACGATATCAAGAAAGACCTGAAGGGCTGATGCGTAAACGGGTGGAAGCGGAAAATCGGCAACATGACGCCGAAGGCCACGACAACGAATCCGGTTTTCAGCGAATGACCATCCTGGAACACCTGGAGGAGCTGCGGCGGCGTCTGATCCGGGCGCTGGCGGCGGTCGGACTGATTTTTCTGGCCACCTACGCCATTCATGAGCAGCTGTTCGAACTCGTAGCCAAGCCCCTGACCCAGTTTCTGCCCGAGGACGGCCGCCTCGTTTATCTGAAGTTGCAGGAGCCGTTCATCCTGTATATCAAGGTGGCCGTCGTCTCGGCGATTGTTCTGGCAGCACCCTACATCCTCTACCAGATCTGGCTGTTCATCGCGCCGGGTCTTTATCGTCACGAGAAACGCTACGTTATCCCGTTCATCATTTTCTCGTCAGCGCTGTTCATGTCCGGTTGCAGCTTCGCCTATTTCATCGCCTTTCCCAACGCCTGTGCCTTTTTCATCGATTTGGGCAATCCGTATACGCCCAATATCGCCATCGATATGTTTTTTGACTTGGCCATGTTCATCATCCTGGGCATGGGTGCCGTTTTCCAGTTGCCCCTGATCATCGTGTTTCTGGCTCTGATGGGGGTGGTCACACCCCGTTTCCTGATCCAGAAATTCCGCCATGCCATTCTTATCATTTTCATCATCGCCGCGGTAATCTCACCGACGACCGACGCGGTAAACCTGTTTCTTTTTGCCGGTCCCATGATTCTGCTCTATATCATCAGTATCGGGCTCTGCTGGCTCATCGCCCGGCGGCGGGACAAGCAGCGGCAGGAGAGTACCGCTGGCTGAGCGCCGGACCGGCCCCTCATTTCCTCGCCACAAGGCGAAGAAGGCCGGCCGCAGCACCTCCCAAGAAAATGGCCGGTGGTGATGAACGAAAGCGCGATATGCACGCAGTCCCAGAAAAAAGCATCTGCCTGGTGGCACTGGATATCGACGGTACGCTGTCCGACACCCAGTACCGCATTCCGCCGGCCAATCGCCAGGCGATACAGGATTTGAGGGACGCCGGTATCATCGTTGTCCTGGCTACCGGGCGGCGGTTTGCCAGTGCCGTCCGTTTTGCCCGGGCCGTCGGCGTGACGGCGGCGGGTATCTTTCAGAACGGGGCCGTCATCAAGGATATCCGCAGCCGGCAACTGGTCTTCTGGCAGGGCCTGTCACCGTCGTTGGTACGCCATGTGCTGAAAATGGGCCGCATGGAGGGTTTCTCGCCGCTGGTTTTTTTCGGACCGGATGGACCCGGGCGTATTCTGCTGGAAGAGCGACGCCTTACCCATTGCCCGCTGGAAGCGTATCTCATGCGCAGCTGGGACGATGTGGTCGTTATCCCCTGCCTGGCCGAGACCGATCTGTCCAACGTGGTCCAGGTCATGTTCTGCGGACCGGTGGCGGCCATGCGCCGGTTGGCCGAGCGGTTGCGGAACAGGCTGGAGCGGGACGCCAATATTTTCCTGACGGAGTATCCGCAGCGGGATCTGACCCTACTGGACGTGATGCACTGGAGCGTCTCCAAGGGAGATGCCCTGCGACGGGTGGCGGGGATCTACGGATTGCCGTTGCGGCAGACGGCAGCCATCGGTGATAATTTCAACGACCTCGAAATGCTGCAGGCGGCGGGACTGGCCCTGGTGATGGGCAATGCGGATGAAAGACTGCGGGCCCGTTTCCGGAATGTGCTGCCCGATTGCGCCGCCGGCGGAGTGGCGTGGGGGATCTGGCGGTATATTCTGCCGCGTGAGGACCGTCTGACGGAGTGGTTTCCGGCGCAAAACCCCACCGGGAAGGAGGAACATGGCTAGGATCCGGGTTCTACCCGCCAGTATCATCAACAAGATCGCCGCGGGCGAAATCGTCGAGCGGCCGGCATCGGTGGTAAAGGAACTGCTGGAGAACTCCCTGGATGCCGGGGCCGGCCGGATCGAGATCACGGTGGATGGGGGCGGCAAGACGCTGATGAGCGTTCGTGACGACGGGGAAGGGATGACCCGTGACGACGCCCTGCTGGCGTTCGAGCACCATGCCACCAGCAAGATCCGGACCGCAGATGACCTGGCCAGTGTCTGCAGTCTCGGTTTTCGGGGCGAGGCGTTGCCTTCCATCGCCGCCGTTTCGCGGCTGTCCTTGCGGACCGTGGCACGATCCTCGTCCGAGGGCGCCGTGCACGTCGGCACCCTGGTGGAGATTCATGGCGGGGTAGTGCGCGAAGTCAAGGATATCGCCTGGGCGGAGGGCACCGAAATCACGGTGCGTCAGTTGTTTTACAACACGCCGGCCCGTAAAAAGTTCTTACGGGCCGAGAGCACCGAGAGCGCCCATATTGTGCGCCTGGTCATGCATTACGCATTCGCCAATCCGGCCGTCGCCTTCTGTCTTACAAACAACGGGCGGCGCAGTATCGACGCGCCACCTGTGAAAGCGCTTTCCGAGAGAATTCATCAGCTCTTCGGCGAACAGTTCCTGGAGCGGATGATCCCGCTGGACAAGTCATGGGAAGGCGTACGCGTATGGGGCATGATCTCCCGCCCTGAGCAGCGACGCTCCGGCACCGATGCCCAGTATTACTTTGTCAACGGCCGCATGGTCCGGGACCGGCTCCTCACGGCTACCCTCTCGAAGGTGTACCGGGACATCCTGCCGGTGGGCACGTACCCCACGGCCATTCTTTTTCTGGAAATCCCGCCGGAGGAGATCGACGTCAACGTGCATCCGGCCAAAACGGAGATCCGTTTCCGTCAGCCCTGGCCGGTGCAAAATTTTTTCCGTTCCGTCATCCAGGAAACGCTGCAGGGGCATCGCGCTTTCGCCGCCTATCGTTTCCCTGCTGAACCGGCATCCGCCGCGTCGGCTGACGACACCGTCGATCCGGCCGAGTCCTACCGCTCGCGGGTCGCCCAGCGGCTCGATAGCATTTACGAAACAAGCGGGAAGTCCTTCCTACAAGCGGCGGCCGGTCATCCCCGGCTGAATTTTCCCTTGCCGGAATCCCGCTTCTCCACGCCGGCTGAGGTCGAACCGGCAATGGGCGGCGAAGTCCAGGGGGGGGGAGCCGCGGCCGCCGGGCCGGTGACGGAGCCGACCATCTGGACGGTTTTGGGGCAGTGGCGGGACAGCTATATCGTGGCCGCCACACCCGATGAGCTCATGATCATCGATCAGCACGTCGCCCATGAACGCGTTCTCTATGAGGATTACCTCAGGCAGATGGCTGCCGGCGACGTACCCCGCCAGAAATTGCTGGTTCCTCTGCAACTGGAGCTTACTTCGGAACAGTTGCTCCTGTTTGATCGTCTGCAGGAACGGTTCATCGCCAATGGATTCGAGATGGAGCCTTTTGGTGCCCGGTCCTTACTGGTCAAAGCCATTCCGGCCCTGGCCAGCCACTGTGAGGTGGAACAGCTGGTCTTCGAAATTCTGGAGCGGATTGAGGACGAGGGCGATAATTTCGCCGTGGCCGATATCCAGGAGCGGGTGGCCGCCGGGCTGGCCTGCCGGGCGGCGGTTAAAATCAACACGCCGTTGCATGCCGAGAAAATGGATTTCCTGGTGCACCGCCTGCTGGCGACGGAAAACCCCATGAGTTGCCCCCACGGGCGGCCAGTGGTGCTGCGCATTCATATCCGGGACCTGGAAAAAAACTTCCTGCGGGTCTGATCAGGCCAGGATCGAATATCCCCCATCCACAATGATGGTCTGGCCGTGAATCATTTCGGCCAGGGAAGTGCACAGAAAGTAGACGACATTGGCCACGTCTTCCGGCGTTGTCAGGCGTCCGGCAGGCGTCCGCTGCCGTGAGTGCGCCAGCAGCGTGTCCCGGTTGGGGAAATGCTTGAGGGCATCCGTATCCACTACTCCGGCGGAAACAACGTTCACATTGATTTTCTTCGGGGCCAATTCTACCGCCAGATGACGCACCAGGGACTCCAGTGCCGCCTTGGAGGCGCCGACGGCGGCGTAATTGGGAATGGCCCGTATCGCCCCCAGACTGGACACGGCCACGATCGTGCCGCGCCGGCCCGTCATGAGCCTGACGGCCTGTTGGGTGAGGTGCATCAGGGCGCTGGCGTTGATGTTCATGGTCCACTGCCAGTGCCTTTCAGTGAGCTCAAGGGCCGGCTTGAGCACACCCGAGGCGGCATTACTGACGAGGATATCCAGCCGTCCGAACTCCATGGCGATTTTTTCAAAAATACAGGCGATATGACCCTCGTCGGCCACGTTGCCGCGGATGATCAGCGCGCGGACGCCATGGGCCTCGATTTCGCGGGCCGTCTCCTGAGCCGTCCGCTTGTTGCGGAAATAGTTGATGGCAACATGGACCCCCTCAGCGGCCAGTCGCAAAGCGATGGCCCGGCCGATGCCCCGTGACGCTCCGGTGACCAATGCATATTTACCCTTGAGATTCATGATCCACTCCTCCATGACGGATCATTTGGCCGGAACGGGTCCGACGACTGAAAAAGTGCGGGTTATTGTACTTGACAACCGCTGGGGATGCAATCCATCATCTGCCGAATGTGAAATCCATGAAAAAAACCCTTGAAATCCGATCAGAAGTCCGCTATAAATTAGGTGTGCCTAACTTATGCTCCGGAGACCGGACATCGGCTGAAGGATCTGCGGAACACAATGGCGGCAGAGGGCACAGAAAGGTCATGAAATGACGCTGGACAAGCTGCAAATGGGAACGAGCGCCAGGCTGATGCACATTGATTCTTCGGCGACCTTGCGCAGCCGGCTGCTGGAGCTGGGTCTGACCCCCGGCACCGATGTTTCCATTGTTCGCGTAGCCCCTATGGGCGACCCAATCGAAGTGAAAGTGCGGGGCTATCGCCTGACCCTCCGAAAAAAAGATGCCGCACTCATTAACTGCCAGAAAATCTGAGTCCGTTCCCAAACTATCTGACATCAGCCTGCCGGTGGATGCACCTTTGACCGTGGCCATCGCGGGTAATCCCAATGCCGGAAAAACCACCCTGTTCAATGCCCTCACGGGTGCCAACGCCAAGATCGGCAATTATCCCGGTATCACCGTCGAGCGGCGGATGGGTCTGCTGGAGTTGCCTCGGGCCGGTCTCGTCGAACTCGTGGATATTCCCGGCACCTACAGCCTGACGGCCCGGTCCGCCGATGAGGAAGTGGCCATCATCGAACTGCTGGGCCGTAAAGGTTTCAAGCGGCCCGACGCGGCCATCGTCGTCCTGGATGCCACGGCCCTTGAACGCAACCTTTTTCTGCTGATGCAGGTGCTGGAATTCGAAGTGCCGGTGATCGCCGCCATCAATATGCTGGACGCGGCGCACAAGGATTGTATCGAGATCGATTTCGAGAGCCTCCAGGAGATATTCCAGGTACCCTTTATCGGGGTCAGTGCCCGAAAGCGGCAAGGGATTGGGGAGTTGAAGGCCGCGCTGGATCATTTGCTGGCCACCGGAAAGCCGCCTGTTCCGGAGCGGTGGTTATGGCATCCGCCCGCCGTACTCGAAAAGGATCTGAACCTGCTGGAGCCCGTCCTGAAACGGGAGCTCGACTTTCTGGAGACGCCCAACCGTCGCCGAGCTTTTGCCCTGTGGTTGCTGATGAGTCTGCGGGAAAACGTGGAGCTGCAGGTGGCGCCGGTTATCCTGGATGAAGCCCGCCGGGTGCTGAGGCGAATTCGCAAGGCCGGCCGAGACCTGGACCGGGAAGTGATTCTGAAGCGGTATGAATTCATCGATTCCCGGTCGGTTGATTATATCCGGCGTCCCTCGGAACAGTGCCGAACACCGTCGGACCGTATCGACACCGTCCTGACCCACCCCGTCTGGGGGTTCCTGATTTTCATGTTCATCATGGGCATCATCTTCCAGGCGTTGTTTTCGTGGTCGGATCCCTTTATCAGTCTCCTGGAGCAAGGCTTCGGCGCATTATCGCGCTGGCTGGAGGTCATTCTCCCTGCGGGTTTTCTCCGGGCGCTCCTCATTGATGGCATCATCGCCGGCGTGGGCGCCGTCGTCGGCTTCCTGCCCCAGATCCTGTTTCTGTTCCTTTTTATCTCCTTGCTGGAAGGGACCGGCTATCTGGCCCGCGCCGCCTTCATGATCGACGGGGTCATGCGCCGCATCGGGCTGCACGGACAGGCCTTCGTCCCCATGCTGAGCGGGTTGGCCTGCGCCGTGCCGGCCATCCTGGCCACGCGGACAATCGAAAGCCGCCGCGACCGGTTGCTGACCCTGATGGTGGTGCCTCTCATGAGCTGTTCGGCCCGCCTGCCGGCCTATACCCTGATCATCGGCGCAATATTTCCGGCCACTCAGCAGTGGGGCTTCATCAGTTATGGAACCATGATTCTACTGGGAATCTATGTCCTGAGCACCGTCCTGGCTCTGGTGGCCGCCGGCATTCTGGGAAAAACGGTCTTCAAGGGAAAGCCGCAGCCGCTACTCCTGGAATTGCCTCCCTACCGGTTACCCGACCTAAAATCGTTGGGGATGACCTTGTGGGAGCGGTCGCGGGTGTTTTTGTCCACGGCCGGCACCATCATTCTGGTGATGACGGTGATCCTGTGGGTTTTGTTACGTTTTCCGGGGGAAACGCCGGCCGAAATCACCGGCCAGATGGCGCAGGCCCAGGCGGCCGGGGACGCCACCCGGTTGGAAGCGCTGCAGAACGAAGCCCAGGCGGCCCGTCTGGAAAACAGCTATGCCGGGCAGCTGGGCACCCTGATCGAGCCGGTGATCAAGCCCCTGGGATTCGACTGGAAGATCGGCGTCGGCCTCATCGGCGCCTTCGCCGCCCGGGAAGTGTTCGTGTCGACCATGGGTGTGGTGTATGGTATCGGCGACGACGGGAACGAGGAATCCACCGGTCTGCGGCAGGCGATGACCGATGCGCGCCGGCCGGATGGGCGGAAAGTCTGGACCCCTCTGACAGGGGTCAGCCTGATGATCTTTTTCATGATCGCCATGCAATGTATGAGCACCCTGGCTGTGGTGCGCAGCGAAACCAAAAGCTGGAAGTGGACGTTTTTCCTGATCGCTTATCTGACGGGAACGGCCTATATCGCCTCGCTGTTGGTATACCAGGGCGGGCGCCTGCTGGGGCTGGCGTAGTTCGCCGGGGGAGCGGCCGGAATGACGCACGAGAACGAGGAGGGTATATACCGATGGCTTCAGAATCCACCGAAATGTATCTTTCGGTCATCTACCGCCTGACCTGCAAAGCGGAACGGGCCACCGTCAGCGAGATCGCTTCAGCCCTGGGGATCAGTTTGCCGAGTGTATCGGAGAAAGTGAAGCATCTGGCCGACCAGAAGCTGGTGCTGCACGAGTGGCGTGAAGGGGTGACCCTGACGGCCAGGGGTACCCGTATCGCTTTGAAAATGCTCCGCAAGCGGCGCCTGATCGAGACGTTCCTGGTGGAAATGGCCGGGTATGAGCTGGACGAAGTGCATGAGGACGCTTGCCGGCTGGAGCACGCCGTGTCCGACCGCCTGGCGGACCGGCTCGATGCCATCCTCGGGCATCCCGAGATGGACCCCCACGGCCATCCCATCCCCAACCGCGACGGGACCGTTGCGCAAATTTGTTACGTACCTCTTTCCGAGTTCAAACCGGGCGCTGTGCTGGTCTGTCGCCGGCTGGAGTGCCTGATAAAGCCGGACGGCCTCAGCTTCCTATGTGACAAGGGAATCACACCGGGCGCCCGTTTCCGGGTGGAGGCCGTGGACGAAGACACCGGTGCGTTTACGCTACGCCTTCGCCATGCCCGAGTCGAAATTGCGCCGGAACTGGTGGAATCCATTCGCGTGACACCGGTGGGAACGGCCACCGCCCGTTCCTGATCCGAAGCCTCGCCTGCCGGCCGATGAACCTCATCGTTCTGTCGGCCCGCTGATTTCAACTCAACCCTGGTGTCCTTGCACCGCTCGATAGCTGGGCGCCGGATATACACCGCTCCGCGGACATGCTCCCCCGCAGTCGTCGCCGGCGGGGTGGCTCAATACTCCTCCCAGCTCTTGATGGCGATGTTGTCCGGATCCAGCCGGCAGAAGGCGGTGATGAAAGCCGCTGCCAACCGGGCATTGGTGATGAGAGGGATGTTGTAGTCGATGGCTCCCCGCCGGATCTGATAGTCGTTCTGGAGTTCCTGGCGGGAAAGGTCCTTGGGAATGTTGATGACCAGGTCTACCTGGCGGTTACGGAGATAGTCCATGGTATTGGGGCGGGCGTCTTCATCGGGCCAGTGCAGCACCTGGGCGTCGATGCCGTTGAGTTTGAGGAAGTCGGCCGTGCCCCGGGTGGCAAACAGCTGGTATCCCTTTTCGGCCAGCAGACGGCAGCCGGGGATAAGCTCGACCTTGGAGCGAATGGGGCCCGTGGAGAGAAGGATGCTGCGGCGGGGGATGGTGTAGCCTACGGCCAGCATGGCCGAGAGAATGGCTTCGTAAAAGCTGTCACCCAGGCAGCCCACTTCACCCGTGGAGGCCATTTCCACCCCCAGCACCGGATCGGCCTGCTGCAGGCGGGCGAACGAAAACTGGGGCGCCTTGACACCGATGTGTTCCAATTCGAAGCTGGATTTGTCGAGTTTTTCCGCCGGCAGGCCCAGCATCACCCGGGTGGCCAGGTCGATGAGATTGACCTTGAGGACCTTGGATACGAACGGAAAGCTGCGGGAGGCACGGAGGTTGCATTCGATGACCTTGATGTCGTTGTCCTTGGCCAGGAATTGAATATTGAAGGGGCCGGAAATGTGAAGATTCTGGGCGATGCGCCGGCTGATGCGCTTGATGCGGCGCAGGGTCTCGATGTAGAGCTTCTGGGCGGGAAAGACCATGGAGGCGTCGCCCGAGTGCACACCGGCGAATTCCACGTGCTCGGAGATGGCGTAGGCCAGCAGGTCCCCGTCGCGGGCCACGGCATCGATTTCGATCTCCTTGGCTTCCTGAATGAATTCCGAGATCACCACCGGATGCTGCTTGGACACACGGGCGGCCAAGGTCAGCAAGTGCTCCAGCTCCTCCCGGTTGGAGACCACGTTCATGGCCGCTCCGGAAAGCACGTACGAGGGACGGATCAGCACCGGATAACCCACCTGTTCCACGAAGCCGTACACATCGGCGAGGTGGGTCAATTCGCGCCAGCGCGGCTGGTCGACGCCCAGTTCGTCCAGCATCTGTGAAAACTTGTGGCGGTCCTCGGCGCGGTCGATGGACAGCGGCGATGTCCCCAGGATGGGCACATCCAATCGGTGCAGGCGCAGGGCCAGGGTGTTGGGAATCTGGCCGCCGGTGGAGACGATGACCCCACGGGGGATTTCCAGTTCGACGATGTCCATGATCCGTTCCAGGGTCAGTTCCTCGAAATACAACCGGTGGCAGATGTCGTAATCGGTGCTGACGGTTTCCGGATTGTAATTGATCATCACCGGTCGAAGGTCAGCTTTCTGGACCGTCTGTAGGGCATTGACGCAGCACCAGTCGAATTCCACACTGCTGCCGATGCGGTAGGCGCCTGAGCCGAGGACGATGACGGACCGACCGTCGCGGGGGAACGGGATGTCATGTTCATCGGCGCTATAGGATAGGTAAAGATAATTGGTCCGGGCCGGAAATTCGGCGGCCAGGGTATCGATCTGCTTGACGTAAGGGGCGATCCCTTCCGCCTGGCGGTAACGCCGGACGGCCAGCAGGTCCTCCTCTATCCGAGCGGCCGGGCTCCTCAGGATCAGGCGGGCCAATTGAAAGTCGGAGAAACCCCGCACCTTGGCCTCTCGCAGCAGCTCCAGCGGCACATCCGCCAGGGAATCATAACGGGCCAATTCAGTGCTGATCCGGGCGATGTTCTTGAGTTTCAGCAGAAACCAGCGATCGATGCGGGTCAACTCCCAGATGTGGTCTATGGTCATGCCCTGTTCCAGCGCGGCGGCGATGACGAAAATTCGCATGTCCGTGGGATAGGCCAGTTCCTGCTCCAGGTCACCGAATTCCAGATTGCGGTTACCCACAAAGCCATGCATTCCCTGGCCAATCATGCGCAGACCCTTCTGGACTGCTTCCTCGAAAGTGCGGCCGATGGCCATGACTTCACCCACGCTTTTCATGCTGCTGCCGATGTGTTTGGACACGCCGGCGAACTTGTTCAGGTCCCAGCGGGGAATCTTGCAGACAATGTAGTCCAGGGCCGGTTCGAAAAAAGCGGAAGTGGTGCGGGTAATGGCGTTTTTCAGCTCGTGCAGGCCGTGGCCCAGTGCCAGCTTGGCCGCCACGAAGGCCAGGGGATAGCCGGTGGCCTTGGACGCCAGGGCACTGGACCGCGACAGGCGGGCGTTCACTTCGATGACCCGGTAGTTCTCGGAGTCGGGATCCAGGGCGTACTGCACGTTGCACTCGCCGACGATGCCGATGTGGCGGACGATGCGGATGGACAGCTCCCGCAGCAGGTGATACTCCCGGTTGGTTAGCGTCTGGGATGGCGCCACTACGATGCTCTCACCGGTATGAATGCCCAGCGGATCGAAATTTTCCATGTTGCAGACGGTGATGCAGTTATCGTGACGGTCCCGAACGACCTCGTATTCCACTTCCTTCCAGCCGCGCAGGGATTCTTCGATGAGGACCTGTTCGGAGGTGGTGAAGGCCCGGTCGGCCAGGGCGGTCAGCTCGGCCGGATCGTGACAGAAACCGCTGCCCAGCCCCCCCAGGGCGTAGGCCGCCCGGACAATGACCGGGTAACCCAGTTCCGTCGCCGCGGCCAGGGCTTCCTTGGTGCTGGTCACCGCCATGCTGCGGGCGGTGCGGACGTCGATCTCGTCGAGTTTGCGCACGAACCGGTCGCGGTCCTCGGTGTCGATGATGGCCTGGATGGGCGTGCCCAGCACGGCGACGCCATACCTGTCCAGAATGCCCTGCCGGTGCAGGCGGATGCCGCAGTTCAGGGCCGTCTGGCCGCCGAACGCCAGCAGAATGCCGTCCGGCCGCTCCCGGGCGATGACCCGCTCCACGAAGTATGGGGTTACCGGCAGAAAGTAGATCCGGTCGGCGATCCCTTCGGAGGTCTGCACGGTGGCGATATTGGGATTGATAAGGACCGTGGCGATGCCTTCCTCGCGCAGGGCCTTTAGCGCCTGGGAGCCGGAGTAGTCGAACTCACCGGCTTCGCCGATCTTGAGGGCGCCCGAGCCCAGTACCAGGATTTTACGAACGGATTCGGTCATGATGACCTGCCTTGCGGCGAATATTGTCCACCCTCGCCGGTCTCATCCATCAGAGTTGCGCCGGCCGCCCGGTCCGTACGATGTCCAGGAAGATATCGAAAAGGAAACCCGTGTCCGTGGGTCCGCCCGAGGCCTCGGGATGAAACTGGGTGGAAAAAAACGGGTGCGATGTGTGGCGAATACCCTCACATGTACCATCGTTCAGATTGCGGAACAACGTTTTCCAACCGGAGGGGAGAGTGGTGTCGTCCACGGCGAAACCATGGTTCTGGGACGTAATGAAACAACGGTTACTGCCCGCCTGGATCACCGGCTGGTTGTGGCCGCGATGGCCGTACTTCAGCTTGTAGGTCTGGGCGCCGGCGGCCAGGGCCATCAGCTGGCTGCCGAGGCAGATGCCGAACACGGGGCGCCCCTGGGCCATGGTGGCCTGCAGATGGCGGATGGTGGCCTCGCATTGTTGCGGATCACCCGGGCCGTTGGTCACGAAGAGCCCGTCGAATTCTTCACCGGCCGGGTCGTGGTCCCAAGGGACGCGGATAACGGTGGTGTCCCGCGCCAGCAGGCATCGCAGGATGTTGGTTTTCACGCCGCAGTCCACCAGCAGGATGCGGTGTTGGCCCTGACCGTAAACGATTCTACGGTTGGTGCTGACCTGCGCCACCAGGTTGAGAGCATTGGGGTCGTAGAAGGGCATATCGGCGGCGGTGGGGGTGAGTGTACCCAACATGGTACCCCGCTCCCGCAGGAGCTTGGTGATGTGGCGGGTGTCGACGCCGGAAATGGCCGGGACGTTATGCTCGGCCAGCCACTGTCCGAGGCTGCGGCCGGCGCTCCAGTGGCTGTACTCGGGCGAATAGTCGGCGATGACCAGGCCGGAGATGCGGATGCGATCGGATTCGAAGAACCGCGGCAGTCCGTTTTCCGGTACGTCTTCCGGCACGCCGTAATTGCCGATGAGCGGAAAAGTGGAGACCAGGATCTGGCCCTGGTAGGAGGCGTCGGTCAGGCTTTCGGGATAACCGGTCATGGCGGTGTTGAACACCACCTCGCCGGCCGCCGGGCACGACGCCCCGAAGGAACGGCCGAAAAATTCGGTCCCATCCTCCAGAATCAGTTTCATGATGGGCGGGAACTCTGCCATGGATTCCTGATGGTGACCGGCTCTCAAACTGGATCCGCCGGAGCGAATGACGCGAAAATTTCGAGTCATGGTACAGAAAACGGCCGCCGTTTGCAACAGCTTTATGGGGGCGGCCGGCCGCCGGCAATGACGCCGGCAAGTAACGAATGGTTACACATTTCTGTCTGACGCTGTTGCCGGTCCCGCCGCGACGCCACTGCTGCCGGGCGGCGGGACATCGTGACTGTCTGGCATTTATTTTGCAATAGTTTTGTGATACAGTGGCCGCGGGAGGAGAGGGTCATGCGGGTTTGGTGTCTGTGTTTTCTGTTACTGGGAAGTGTCGTCTTGTACGGGGCGGTGCCCAATCCGGATCAGAACGCCGACGGAACCATGAGCGAGACGGATCTGCAGGCGCTGGCCGCCTACCTGGTCGGCAATGACGCGCCGGCTGTGGCGGCGCTGCGGGCCGACCTCAGTGGCGATGGCCAGGTCGGGGCCCCCGACCTGGTGGAGATGCAGCTGCTGTTGGCCGGGCAGCCCGTCCGCAATTACGTCCTGCTGCACCGCGCCGTCGACGCCACCACGTTGCCCCCCACCGGCCGTGTGACGGTGACCATGACCGTCGGTCACTACGGCCGGGATGTCATCCGTGGTTTCTGGCTGACGGACTGCACCCCGGCCACATTGGAGCTGACGGCGTTTTCCGTCTGGCTCGAGGGGGTGGAGCTACTCGATGTGTGGCCCGAATCCGGCCTGCCCGGCGACATCTATGACTCGTATGTCGCCCGGCGCTGGGTGCTGGAAGTCCCGCCCGATTTTGTCGCCGGTCACCCGCTGGTCCCGGGCGAGACCCTGCTGGTGGTCATGGAGCTGACCGCGACGGCGGCGGGCAGCCATGCGCTGGATGCCTGTTCCTGGGCAGGTGACGGCCCGGCCGGTGTCGGCCCGCTGTTCGCTGTCGGTGATGCCGCCCTGAGCGTGATGGTGACTGTCGGGGAATGAGGGCGGCTGGCCCGGTGGCCAGCATTTTGGCGGAGGAGAACCATGGTGGCGGATGACAAGCTGTGGCGGCGGCTGGGCATGACCCGGCGGCAGTTTTTACGGGCCTTCGGAATCGCTTCGGGTGCGCTAACGCTGGCGCCCCGCTGGTGGGAGGGTTTCATTCGGGCGTCGACCCTGGCGCCCACCGAGCGGGTGTACGTGGTGAAAAATGGAGATTGCTTCCAGAACATGAGCCGGCTGTGGGAATTGCTGGATGGTGTCGAACGCTGGATCTCCCCGACGGATGTGGTGGTGATCAAGGGGAACGCCCAGTGGTCGCGTCAGGGTTATACGCACACCGGTTGCATCAAGGGCATGGTGGATGAAGTCCTGGCCATCCCCGGCTATGACGGCGAGATTCACATCTGCGACAATGTCCAGGTCGGTTCCCCCTACGGCTTCACCGCCACGCCGGGTTACCAGCGGGAGCACAACTGGCCGGATCACAACTGGAACTCCCTGGCGGCGGCGTACCAGTCGGCCGGAGATCCCGTGGCCGCCACCCAGTGGCTCAACAGCGAGAGCGACATTACCGGTCCCGCCGACGGCCCGGGCTGGATCCGCAGCTATTTCCCCTTTTACGGCCGCGACTCCTATTTCTCCTATCCCGTGTTCGCCTCGTCCCTTACTCCGGGCCGCCTGATCGACATGCGTCACGGGATTTGGGAAAACGACAGTTACACCGGCCGGGATGTCAAGGCCATCGTCATGGCCACTCTCAACAATCACGGCTCGGGCGGCGAAGATTACGCCGGTGTGACCAGCGCCATCAAGAGCTTCTTGGGGGCCACGGAGATGCACAACAGCTGGTATTCCTCCACCTGGAATCACAACGGCCAGAACCACTATCACGTGCACAGCACCAGTTACAGCCGCGGCCGGGCCGATTACGCCGGAGAGCTCACGGCGCAGTATATCCGGACCATGTACGCGCCGGTGCTCTACATCACCGCCGCCATCTGGTCGGGCCATGTTTCCCGCACCGGCGACGCCGTGGAGACGAAGACGGTGCTGGCCGGCACCAATCCGGCGACACTCGATTACGTGGCCTGCCGCGAGGTCATCTCGCCGCACGCATCATGGCTGAACCCCGACGCCGACAACAACACCCGCCGCCAGATCACCGGCTGCATCGCCGGCGGGGTGGGCACCATCGACCCGGACCTATTCGAGGTGGTGACCTATAATTTCGACAATCCCACCGTCACCCGCCTGGAAATCGACCGCAAGATCCGCGATTTCCGGGCCGGCCTGGCCACCGAAGCCGAAGTCAACGCCTTGATCCAGCAGTATATGGAGCAGTGAGTTATTCGGTTTCCCGGACGGGGGCGTTCCTTTGTCCGAATCCAGTTGCCAGATGAATTCCCCTGAAGCAAACCAGGCCCATCCGGCGGCTTTGTTTAGGAACTTCGTGCCTTGCCATTTCGTAGGGTCAGGCGTACGATGGGTATCAATTCATCGCTGGGATCGCATGACCTGACACAAATCCAAGTAAGGAGGAGCATCATGCCACAATCACGCGGCCGTTTCTTCTGGTCGTTGGGACTGATCACCTTTATCGTGATCATCCTGGTCCTCGTGATCGCCCTGGTCGCCTGGCTCGCCGGACCGGGTGTTCCGGGGAAGACCATTCTGGAAGTGAATCTCGAGCAGGGGATGATCGAATATGTGCCGCAGGATCCGTTGGCCGAGACCATGGCCGGCGGTTTGGTGCGGGTGAGGGACGTGGTGGAGGCCATCGAACGGGCGGCCGGAGACGAGCGCGTGGTGGCGCTCTACGCTCGCATCGGTGCGGCGGACATGGGGCTGGCCAAGATCCAGGAAATCCGTGACGCCGTGGCCGCCTTTCGCGCCGGCGGCAAACCGGCCTTCGCCTTCGCCGAAACCTTCGGTGAATTCGCCGGCGGCAACGGGTCCTACTATCTGGCGACGGCCTTCGATGAGATCTATCTTCAGCCTTCGGGTGATATCGGACTAACCGGACTGATAATGGAGTCCCCATTTCTCAGGGGAACATTGCAGAAGCTGGGTATCGAGCCGCGCATGGATCACCGCTATGAATACAAGAACGCCAAGAACATGATGACCGAGACCGCGTTTACCGAGGCCCATCGCGAGGCCATGACCAAGGTGATGAACGCCCACTACGGGCAGGTGGTGCGCGGGATCGCCGCCGGGCGGGGGTTGTCCGAGGAACAGGTGCGGGAGGTTATCGCCCGCGGGCCCTATCTGGGAGAGGAAGCCCTGCGGGCGGACTTGGTGGATGAAATGCTCTACCGGGACGAAGTCATGGGTAAGATCAAGACCCGGGTGGGGGCGGACGCCGAGCTGCTCTATCTGGACAAGTATCTGGAGCGGGCGGGCCGGCCGCACGAATCCGGGCCGGTCATCGCCCTGATCTACGGCGTGGGCGGCGTCGAGCGCGGAGCCAGCGGATACGATCCCCTGTTCGGGGATGTCACCATGGGCGCCGATACGGTGGCGGCCGCGTTCCGGGCGGCCATCGAGGATGAGGAGGTCCGGGCCATCCTGTTCCGGGTGGACAGCCCCGGCGGCTCCTATGTCGCCTCGGACACCATCTGGCGGGAAACCCAGCGCGCCCGGGCCGCCGGCAAGCCGGTGATCATCTCCATGGGCGACGTGGCCGGTTCCGGCGGGTACTTCGTGGCTATGGGCGCCGACAAAGTCGTGGCCCAGCCGGGCACCATCACCGGCTCCATCGGTGTGCTGGGAGGCAAGATGCTGACCCGGGCCTTCTGGCAGGAGAAAATCGGCATTACCTGGGACGATGTCACCACCAGCGAGAACGCCACTATCTGGACCGGCACCCATGACTATACCGAGCAGGGCTGGGCCCGCTTCCAGGCCTGGCTGGACCGGGTCTACACGGACTTCACCGGCAAGGTGGCCGAGGGACGGAACATGCACCTGGAGAGGGTGAGAGAGATCGCCAAGGGACGGATCTGGTCTGGCGAAGACGCCCGGGAGCTGGGCCTGGTGGATGAGCTGGGCGGCTTTCCCGTGGCCCTGCGTCTGTGCAAGCAGGCGGCGGGAATCGGCCTGGAAGAGAGCATCCAGCTGCGATTGTTTCCGGAGGAGAAAGGCTTTTTCCAGCTGCTGATGGAGGAGGGGCCGCCGAGCAGTGACCCGGCCACGGCGGCGGTGCTGCAGCGCACCCTTCGCGCCGTGCAGCCGGCCACCCGGCTGGCGGCCGAACTCGGTCTGCTGGCCGACCGCGGGGTGCTGACCATGCCCGTCGTGCGCGCCAACGGCCGACGGTAACCCATTTCCGGCCGCCAGGCCCTGGCGGCCGGTGATTTTTCCCAAAGGCGAATCCCTGAAAAAAGGGAGGACACCCCGGCCGACCATCGGCCGGGAGGGCCCTGCTGCATCAGCCTGAGCTAGAGCGCAGACAGTTTCACACCGCCACCGGCTACACCCTGATCCGGCGCCCGCTGTCTCCGGGGATGTTTACGAGGCGTCCGCTGCGGGGGAGATCAGGGTCCGGTATTTGGCGAACGTCAGTAGGCAGAGCGCCTTGGTGACGGTGGGAGAAGTCCAGTATGTGTATATACAGGTTCGCTCGCCCAGCTGTTGTTCGGCGGCCGCCTGACAACGGATCCATTGCCGGCGAAACTCCTCTTCCGGCAAAATGCCCCGCACGCCGTGAATCCTCAGATTGTCATAGTTCTCGGCCACATTCATAGGAAAGAGAAAGGGGACGGTATCGATCCCCTTGATGGATCCGGAAAAACAGGCGTTTTCCCAGGAGGGACTGGCCGAGTTGAGCCGGGTATAGAGCCAGGTTAGGCTGCGCCGTACCGCTTTCCTGATCTCCGGCGGAGTGTCTGTTCGCCAGTCGCGACGATCCGGTTGCTGGTCATTGCTCACCGTCCAAATATCCAGCAGGGCATTCAGGGCCAATGCCGTACTGTACAATCGGTCGTCCAGGATGGCCAGACTGCCCGGCCAGAAGGTCTCGTGTTCCATCCGCGCCAGGAGCTGCCGGGTACCGGGTCCGCGCAAGACCGGTCCCAGCTCTTGACGCCATTCCTCCATAAAGGACCAGGGCAGCGGTGAGCGGGCCGCGCCGTCGTTCAGCAGCCGCAGATTGGCGGCCAGGAAGCGGTAATAATTCAGGACGTTGGGATAATAGAGCAGAACGATGTCCCTCTCTTCTGCCAGGAGATCGCGCTCCACCACCCAGCACAACAGTTGCCCCGTGTGCCGGTAGCAATGGATGAAGGCCACGGGCAGATGGGGCGGATTTTCCCGCCGGGCCGGTACGAGGAATTCCGCGTTCAGACCCAGCAGAATATTGGCGCAGACAGACGGCTCCACGTTGTTCATGTTCAGGGGAATCTTGGTGCCGCGGGTGCCGAACTGCACCCCTTCGTAGGGTGATTGCAGCCAGGTGGTCATAAAGGCCGGGGCGGCGGAATCCGTTGTCTGCATGTATTCCCGGATCCAGCAATAGGTTCGCGGATCGATCAGGTTGACGGTCCGGTCCGTCGACAACGGCTGGTAGGCATACCGGGCAATCAGGGCCAGCAGCTGTTCCAGATCCTTGTTGGCGGCGCGCCATGCTGCCCGGTCCGGCGAGAAGTCCGGAGAACAGCTCTGGATGGCGGCGCCGACGGAGAGGGCCAGGCCGGTGTCATCCAGATCGGCCGGCATGTTGAAGCGGTTCAGGAATCCCCGGGCATCCCCTTGCAGATAGCCGATCTGCAGATCGGGTGATCCCAGAATGCGGACTTGGGTGATGTCCATGCCGATGCGCTGCAGGAGGGGGGCCAATACGGGGAAGACATGGGCGGCATAGGAAACGATTGTGATGATATTATCCGGATTCAGTCGCCAGCCGTGGGCCGCTATTTTTTGCTGCCAGAAACCGTAAGCCGGCACCCCGTCCGACAGATTCCGATCACGAAAACGCAGTATTTGGTGGACGGAAGGGGTCAGTTGATCAGGCGTCAGGCGGATGGCGCCCAATTGATGCGCTTCCAGCAAACTTTGGGTGACGATGCTGGTGGCAAACATGTTGGTATCCGTGAGCTGGAAGAAGGAACGAAGCCAACGACAGGCCGGCGTTGCCATGGTTTCGCCGAAAAAAAAATGCCCCACCTGGATGGCGGAGGGATACAACCCATGGTAGCGTTTGTGCAACAGGTAGCCGGCCAGGCGGCCCATCATCGGATGCCGAGCGGTCCATTGATCGGCCCGGATGGATTCGTTCAGCCACTGGATAATGAATTGAACCTGCTGCTCCGCCAGCGGAGTGTGATGATCCATGTAGCCATCACTCTCCGGATGGAACGACGGGATGAAGAGAACCGCCAGGATGAGGATCCGTTGTAGACCGCGACGAAGGGGTCTCGCGGAATAGGATGGGTGGCCGGAATCGCCCGTCGCTGTGTCCGGTGATGCTTTCACTCGGTGTGGTCTCCAGAATCATTTTCGGTCGATTTTGCGTCCGATCATGTTGTGTGAATACACATGCAATTCAATTGTAATGGCACATGACCCCAAATTCAAGGGCGAAGAGGGTGGGACTTTCGTCCGGACCGCGCTCTGAGCGGATATCATTCGTAACGCAGGGCTTCGATGGGGTCCAGGTGGGCGGCCTGTCGCGCCGGCCAGGCGCCGAACAGCAGGCTGATGCCGCCCAGCACCGTCAGCGAGATGATGAAAGCGGGGATGGTGATGATCAGGTAGATGTCCCCCTGGCCGGAAGTGTCCTGGAAGATGTTGCTCAGGAAAGGGATGCCTCCGATCAGCCAGGCGACCAGGCTGGCCAGCAGGTAGCCGGTGGCGCCGCCAGCCAGGGTCAGGATGAAGGTCTCGCACAGGAACTGCACGAGTACGTGGCGCCGCTTGGCGCCCAGGGCGCGCAGGGTGCCGATCTCCCGGCGGCGGCTGCGCACGGAGAGCAGCATGATGTTCATCACCCCCACCCCGCCGATGCACAGGGTGATGACCCCCACCAGCAGCACCGTGATGTTGATGGCGCCCGTAAAGCCGTCGATGATGGACTGGAGCTCGGAAAAGCGGTTGAGGTCAAAGGCTTTGTCATCGGCAGGATCGAAATGGTGCCGCTCGGCCATGATCTGGAAGAACTGGCGTTCGGCCGCGGTTTCGAACTGGCCGGCCACCGGCTGCCAGACCATGACGCTGAGGTAGCGGGTGTCGGTCATGACGGCCATGGTTTCAATGGGGATCATGGCGGAGCGGTCATCGGGCTGGAAATAATTGGAGATAGAGATTTTTTTCCGCAGCACACCCACCACCCGGAAGCGGATACCGCGGATTTTCACCTCCCGGCCGACGGCGGGCATCTGACTGAAGAGCTGCTCCTTCAGGTCATGGCCCAGGACCACCACCCGGGCCATCTGCCGCTCCTCTTCCGGGGTGAAGAAGCGGCCGTCGGCCAGGTACATGCCCCGGATTTTCTCATAGCAGGCGCTCACGGCCCGGATGCCGGCGGTGGTGTAGCGCTGTCCGTACTGGATTTTGTAGCGGCGGAAGACCTCGCCGCTGGCCTGCCGGATGAGCGGGGCGTTGGCCCGCACCAGATCCACGTCCCGTTTTTCCATGCGCAGGGCGCGGCCGGCCTTGAGTCCCCCGGCCTGCTTGCTGGTCTGGCCGTTCCAGACCACCACCACCTGGTCGCCGAGATAGCTCATGCCGATGTGCATGGCCCTGCTGAAGCCGTCACCGTATGCCATGAGGATCATGAAGGCCATGATCCCCCAGGTGACTCCCAGAATGGTCATGACGGTGCGCACGGGATTCCGGGCGATGGCTTGCCAGGAGAGTCGGATGATGGATCGAACGTTCATGGGCAGCTCCCGCTCATTCCTCGAACCGCAACGCCTCCACCGGGTCGAGGAAGGCGGCGGTGTAGGATGGGTAGAAGGCCGCGGCCAGGGCCACGAACACCAGGAAACCGAAGGCCGACAATCCCACCCATTTGGACACGATCATGCCGGCGAACACATCGGGCAGGGGCAGACTGTTGATGACACCGCAGAGTCCCATGGCCCCCAGGTAGCCCAGCAGGCCGCTGCCCAGCGAGATGAGCAGCGCTTCCAGAAAAAACATGGCCAGGATGTTCAGGCGGGTGGCACCCAGGGCCTTGCGCAGACCGATCTCGCGGGTGCGCTCCCGCACGGAGACCAGCATGATGTTCATGACGCCGATCCCGCCCAGCAGCAGCGTCACTACGGCCACAAAGCCCAGAAACAGTTTCATGGAGGAAAAGATTTGGGTGATGAATTTGGCGTCTGTGGCCGTATTCCAAATGGGCAGGGCGTCTTCGTCCAGCGGATCGAAATGATGATGCCGGGCCAGGATCTCCCGCACCTGCAGCTCGGCCACATCCCCTTCGGCCATCCCTTTTGGTTGCAGAATGAGGTTGGAGATGTGCCGGTCGCCGTAAGGGCCGCTGCGGAAAGGGAAATCCCGGCGCATGGCCGGGTAGGGGACGAAGATCTTGCCGTCGTCCCGACCGCTGTAGGAGCCGTTCTGGGTTTTCGGGGGCAGGATCCCCACCAGGCGATAGGTATATCCCTGCAGGCGCACCGGATCGCCGGGTGCGGCCCGGCCGGCGAAGAGCTGCCGGTTGACCTCGTGGCCGATGATGCACACCCGGGCGGCGTCGGTTATGTCTTTTTCGATGAACTGGCGTCCCTGGGCCGGAAAGATACTGCGCATCGCCATGTAATCCACCAGGACGCCGCTGACGTCGAAATTCCCCTGGTTGATGTCGGTGGCGCTGATGAGGTCGTAACGGCTCAATTCGGGGCTCAACCGCTGCAGGTGGAAGGCTTCGCGCTGCAGAATCTCATAGTCATCCACGGTCAGGTAGATCTGCTTGTTGGGGCGGATGCCCGGGCCGGCGATGCTGGTGGAACCGCCCCAGACGATGATGATGTGGCGGCCCATGGCGTACATCTTCTCCATGTGGGCCTGGCGCATGCCTTCCCCGACAGCCACCAGGATGATGAGGGAGGCCACACCCCAGGCGATGCCCAGCATGGTCAGGAAGGAACGCAGCCGGTTCTGGTTCAGATCGGCCCAGGTCTCGCGGATCAGGTCCAGCGGGGCGATGCTCAGCCGGTGACGGCGACGGGAACGGCCCTGGCTGGACTCACGCTCTGGTCGGTATGGGTAAATCATGGTGTATCACCGGGCTCACTGCAGCACGACACGATCCTCCCCCGAAAGTCCACGGATGACCTCGACCCGCGAACCGTTGCTGATGCCCACGTCCACGGGGACGCGCCGCACCAGCTGTTCTTCGCCGGTTTGATGGATCAGGTCGACGAAGGCCGCCTTGTTTTCATCGTAGACCAGCGCCGTTTCCGGAATCTGCAGGACATCCGCCTTGCGGGCCAGGATGATCTCGGCGTTGGCGCTCATGTTCACCCGCAGGTCCGTATGCTCGGAGAGCAGCCGGACCCGGACCTCGAAGCGGGTGACATTGTCCTCTTCGAGGCCCATGGGGGAAATGCGGAAGACCTCGCCCTCGAACCGCCGGTCGCGGTAGGTTTCCACCGTCAGTCGGACCGGCTGGCCGGTGTGGATTTCGCCCACATCGCTCTCGTCCACGTCCCCCTTGAAATAGAGCTCGCGCGTGTCGCCCACCACCATGATGAGGGTGGCGTTGGAACCCAGCTGCAGGATGGAGCTGACGGCGTCGCCCTCCTCCAGGTGCCGCTTGAGGACCAGGCCGGCAATGGGGCTGCGGATGGTGGCGTAGCGCAGGTTTTCCTCGGCGCGCTGCAGGGCGGCCTCGCCGGCGTGCAGGTCGGCGCGGGCCTGATGGACGGCGGTTTCGGAAGTGTAGTATTCAGCTTCACGCAGCAGGACATTCTTCTTCAGGACGTTATCGCGAACCTCTTCGGCGCGGAAGCGCTGCTCCACCATGTCCAGGTCGGACTTGGCAACCAGTTGGGCATCGTACACTTCCTTGATCCGCTCGTATTCGCGCCGGGCAAATTCCAGGTCCTGGTTCCGGGCCTCTTCCTTTGCTTTCTCCAGGGCCAGGGCGGCAGATTTCATCTCGGCGGCGGCCTTCTCCAGCAGCGCCTGCCGGGCCATGACATGGGCCCGGGCTTCCCGCACCGATGCTTCCAGTTCCTGGCGGTCCAGTTCGAGCAGGACCTGGCCTCTTTCCACCATGTCCCCCTCATCCACGTAGAACTGCTGAATGATGCCGCTGGCCTTGGACTTGACGTCGATCTTGGTGACGGGCTCGATCTTGCCGGTGGCCACCACCGAGCAGACCATCTCGCCCGATTGCACCGCGACGATGCGTTCATCGGGGATGAGGCTGTCGGTACTGAACAGATTGCTGAAGACAAAATAGATGCCGCCGATAATGATCAGGACGACAACGATGGTCACGATTCGCAGCATCGTCACCCCGGTTTTGTTGCCCATAGGTTACCTCCCAAGCATGTCTACCTATATAGAACGGCAATCGGGCCGGTGATGTTCCCAGAAATTTCTTTGCAAACCTCCGCTTTTCCCGTAAGATATTCGTTCGGTCCCCGCCCCCCAGCCGGGGGCGCAGGACGGGCCGGCGGCGGTCTCCAACCGGCTCGGGAAATGGGCGGCACTGGGCATTATGGATCTTGACCATCTTCTGATTTTGTGCGGCGCCACGTTTCTCATCAGCATCCTGGGTGTGGTCACGGGTGGGCATTCCATGCTGACGGTGCCCGTCATGATTTTTTTCGGGATGCCACCGGCGGTGGCCGTAGCCACCAACCGGTTCGCCAATATTTTTCTGGCCGGTTCCGGGGCTTACAAGTTTTACCGCAACAAGAAGATCCCCCTGCGGTTCACCTGGCCCTTCATCGTGGCCAGTATCCCCGGCGGGGCGGCCGGAGCACTGGTGGTGCTGCATCTCAGCGGCGATCTCATCCAGAAGATCATCGGCGCGTTCATGGTGGTCATCGTGCTCGTCGGGCTGATTTCCCGTCGGGCCGGCCTGGCCGACCTGGAGAGTTTCGATTTCTCCCGGCTGCGGATGGGGTTCGGCCTGGTGATTGGCTTTCTCATCGGTATTTACTGGGGTTTCTTCGGCGGCGGCGGCATGACCCTGTTCATCCTGTTCCTGACCCTGACCTTCGGCCTCAGTTTCCTGCAGAGCGTCGGCACGAGCAACCTGGCCATGGGGCTGTCCTCGCTCCTAGCCGTTATCATCTTCATTGTCAGCGGCGCCGTGGACTTCGTCGTGGGAACGGCCATGGCCGCCTGCATGGCCGGCGGGGCCTGGATCGGCGCCCACTGGTCCATCCGGGTGGGCAACGTCTGGGTCAAACGGGTATTCACGGTGGTGATCTTCATCCTGGCCGTCAAGCTCATCTTCGGCTGGCCCGATTTTACGGCCATTCTCCAGCCCTGACCTTCGTGCGGTCACGGCAAGATGGAGCATGAGACATTTCTGTTCATGATCCGTATACGGAGGCATGACCTTTCACATTTCGCTGCATGAGATTCTGTGCTGCGTCACGGTGATCCAGCTGTGGTTGTTCGCCCTGTTCCTGGCCTGGCCCTATCCGGGACGGTCCCCGGCCCATCGGCTGCTGGCTCTCTTCCTCTTCATCAAGAGCCTGGGCATCGTCACTCATCTCCTCGCCCGTCGGCCCGAGATTCTGCCCGATGTCCTCTTTCTCCTGGTGCCGTTCATTTTCGTCTGGTCGCCGGTGATGGATCTGTATGTCCGGGCCACGCTGGAACCGGATTTCTCCCTGCGCCGGCGGCATGGACTGCACCTGTTGCCCTTCCTCCTTTCCGCCGGCTATTTTCTCACGGTTTATCATCTGCAGAGCGATCCGGTTAAAGCCCGGATCGTGGCCGGTCTTGACACGGCGACACCGGTGGCGGCCGGGGTCATGGAAATCGGCTACCTGGTGCAGGTCCTGGCGTATCTCGTGGTGGCGGCATTCCACGTGAATCGTCACCGGGCGGCGCTCCCCGAGCCGGCCCGGCGCTGGCTGGCCCTGTTTCTGGGCGGATTCGGCCTGATCTGGCTGGCCGACGGTGGCCTGATGCTGGCCCGGCTACTGGGAAAGCGCTCGCCGATGGACCCATGGGGCAGCCTGGTGATGGTCCTGATCTTTGGATATGCCAACCTGGTGTTGTATATGGGCTGGCGTCACCCCCAGCTGTTCAGCGGGAACGGTGCGGCACCCCGCTATCGATACTCCCCGCTCTCGACAGCCGACAAGGCCGATATCCTGCGTCGTTTGCAGGCATCCATGGCCGGGGACAAGGCCTTTCTCGACCCCAACATGACCTTGTCCCGCTGTGGTCGCCGGCTGGGCATCACGCCACGCTACATTTCCCAGGTACTCAATGAAACCTTGGCCACCACGTTCACGGATTTCATCAACGAGTACCGCATCGCCGAAGCCTGCACCCATTTGGCCGCTCCGCACCCGGACGACCGGTCCATCATGGAGATCATGCTCGCCTCCGGATTCACCAATAAATCCACTTTCTACAGGGTTTTTCGCAAACACACGGGCCGGACACCCCTGGAGTACCGCCAACGGGCCACTCCTGCCGCTGTGGAGAGTGCTCTCCGGTCCTGATTCATGTTTTGGAACCACCCATCCCCAACTTTACTGCGGTACCGCCGTAAACCCGCACATTCTGTTTTCCGGGAGTGAACCATGAGCACACAATGGAACCGACGTGATTTTTTACGGAGAGCGGCGGGGACGGCCGCCGCCGCTGGTCTCGCCGGCACCGGTAGCTGGGCCGGAACCCAACCGACGCCGGTGGGTGACATGAGCCGCCGGACCCTGGGCCGGACCGGCCTGCAGGTGCCGGTCATCAGCCTGGGGGTGATGAACGCCTCGAATCCGGCGCTGCTCCGGCGGGCCTGGGATCTGGGCGTGCGCCATTTCGACACGGCCGCCTATTACCAACGCGGCCGCAACGAGGAAATGGTGGGCGAGGTGATGCAGGAACTGAATGCCCGGGACGAGGTGGTAATTGCCACCAAGATTTACCTGCCGCCCGAGCGGCGGCACATCGCCGATGAGGAGGTGCGACAGTTTTTCCTGAATTCCGCCGAAGAGAGCCTGCGACGTCTGCGAATGGATCATGTGGACATCCTCTATGTCCACAATGTGTCGGATATCGACTACCTCTACCGGCCGGTGGTGGTGGAGGTCATGCAGGCGCTCAAGCAGGCGGGTAAAGCCCGGTTTATCGGCTTCACCACCCACCGCGGCATGGATCCGTGTATCGCCGCCGCGGCCGAACGGGGTGGCTGGGACGTCATCGCCACCGCCTTTAACTATTCCCTCGGCGAGGACAAGGACCTTTTGCAGGCCATGGCCCGGGCCCATGAGCAGGGACTCGGTCTGGTGGCCATGAAGACCCAGTGCACCCAGTACTGGTACCGCGAGCACCTGCCGGACTATTTCCAGCGCTTCTACCAGGGCGAGATCCTGCATACGGCCGTCCTCAAGTGGGCCGTGCGTCACCCTTTCGTGACCACGGCCATCCCCGGCTGCACCACCTTCGAGCAGCTGGAGGCCGATGTCCAGGCCGGGCGCACGCTGGAGTATACGGCCGCCGAGCGGGAGTTTCTCGAATCGCGGAACGTGCGGGCAGCCCTCAGCTACTGCCGCCAGTGCGCCCGGTGCGTGGCCGGTTGTCCGGCCGGCGTCCAGGTGCCGACGTTGATGCGGGCGCACCTGTACGCCGTGTGCTACGGCAACCACGACGCCCTGCAGGCCGCCCTGGCCGAGATCCCGCCCGGGGCCGGGCTGGAGGCCTGCCGCGACTGCCAGACCTGCCGGGTGACCTGCGTCCGGGGCATCCCGGTGGCCGAACGACTGGCGGAGTTGCAGCGGATTGTGCGGGTTTAGCCGCCGGGTAGTGGCATGTTTCGTCCACCCCCGCTAACCGGAGGAATCATCATGAAAGAAGCATCCGCTGCCGATTCCGGGCAGGCCCAGCGGGCCAGGATTCGAGCGCCCAACGGGTGGCCCTGGCGACGGATCGTCATCCCCGGACTGGTCGCCCTCGGCTTGGTGCTGGTTCCACCCCAACCCATGCCGGACGTGAACCGTCACCAGGCGGGAGAGCCGGCGGCGGCGCTTCACGTCCCGTCCGGTCGGGGGATCCTCCCCAACGGCCGTCTGCCGGCGGCGGAATGGGCCGATGCGGCGGCCGTCTCCGTGGCGGGCCCGTTTGAACTGCGATTGAAGCAGGATGAACGTTACGTTTACCTCGGCATCCGCTTCACCGGCGACATGCACACGGGCGTCGAGCTGTATCTGGCCGCCGGGACGGCCCCACCCCGCAAACTGCACGTCTCGGCGGCGCTGGGGGAGGCGGAACTGGGCGTTGCCGGCTGGTCCGACATGCGCTGGGGCGGGAACATCGACTGGACCGCCAATGCCATTGGCCTCATCGTCGTGGAGGGTCAGCGCCAGGTGGTGCCGCTGGAGGGATTCGAGTTCCAGATCGCCAAAGGGATGTTCACCGCACAGACCTGGCGGCTGCGGATCCATCTGAAACGGCCGGATGTTTTCTTCCCGGCGGCATCGGATCCACAGCAGCCCGGGACATGGTTCGCCGTTTCGCTGGCGGAGGCGGAAACGCCGGCGGAGTGAGACCACCAGCCGATCGCATCCATTGGAAGGCGGATTTCCACCTCCAGCGTTCCGCCCGGCGGCTTGCGCTCAGGGGGCACAATCTCGTCATGCTGGACCCCGACCCAGGCATTCCCCTCTCACCCTGAATCAGGTGCTTCCGGTAATTAATGGCAAATGAGTTGCAATCCGGGGGCGGAATTCGTACAATGAGGGATCGATTACAATTTGCAAATCATTGCAAAATAGAAACATTCAATGGGAGTCCATCATGGGTAAGCGTTGGTATGTCTTTGGTGTGGCCTTCCTGCTGCTCCTCGGCGGCGGGTTGCTGGCGCAGCAGGGTTCAGCGCCGGAGCCGGCCGGCAAGGTGCAGGAGGAGGATCTCCCCCGGCCGGTGCGGCCGGAACTGGCCAGTCCCCGGGCTACCATGAAAACGTTTCTCGAAGCGTTTTATCAGACGGATGAACGGGGTAATTATTATATGGACGAACCGATGGCCGTCTCCTGCCTCGACCTGTCCGGTTTGCTGCCCGATGTGCGGGAGCTATCGGGTCATGAGCTGATCATTCAGCTGAAAGAGGTCATCGACCGCACCGAGCTGGTGGATTTCGAGAAAATCGCCGATCTGTCCGAGGGCGAGCCATATGTCTTCCTGCGCATCCCCGGTTCCGGCGAGGTGACCATTGCCCGGGTGGACAACGGTGAATGGCTCTTCACGAAGGAAACGGTGGCAAGCCTGCCCGAACTCCACCGCGCCATGGAGGACCGGGCCGTGGTGGAGGGCGTGGAGCGGCAGGCGCCTGAACTGCAATCCTTATCCGCCTGGCTGAAATCCAGCATGCCCGAGTCGTTGCGTGAACGGATCTTCTTTCTGGAATATTGGCAGTGGATCGGCCTGTTCGCCCTGATCCTGCTCGGTTTTATCCTCGACAAGCTGGTGGTCTTCGTCATGCACGTCGTGGTGTTGCGGTACCTGGAGCGCCGGCAGCAACAGGTGGACTTGGTGATGCTGCGCAAGAGCCTGCGGCCCATCGGTCTCCCGTTTATGGCCTTGCTTTGGTGGGTCGGTATTTCCTGGCTGGGCCTGCCGCCCACGGTGCTGCAGGTGCTCCTCGTGGCGATGAAGTTTATCGTCGCCGTGGCCATGGTGCTCATCGCCTACCGCCTGGTGGACCTGCTGAGCGATTTTCTGGCCCGGCGGGCGGACAAGACCGAAAGCAAGTTCGACGATCTGCTGGTGCCCCTGATCCGCAAGTCCCTGAAGGTGTTCATCGTGGCCTTCGGTATTGTCTTCGTGGCCGACAACCTGGGCACCGACGTGCAGGGGCTCCTGGCCGGCATCGGTCTCGGCGGTCTGGCCGTCGCCCTGGCCGCCAAGGACGCGGTGAGCAACCTGTTCGGCTCACTGACGGTGCTGCTGGACCGGCCGTTCCAGGTGGGCGACTGGGTGGTCATCGGCAATGCCGAAGGGACCGTGGAGGAAGTGGGCTTCCGTTCCACCCGCATCCGGACGTTCTACAATTCCCTCATCACCCTGCCCAACTCCATCCTCATCAGCGCCTCGGTGGACAACCTGGGCATGCGCCGCTACCGCCGCTGGTCCACCAAGCTGGGCCTGACCTACGACACGCCGCCCGAGAAGATCGACGCCTTCTGCGAGGGCATCCGCGAGCTCATCCGCCGGCATCCCTACACCCGCAAGGATTACTTTCACGTCTACATGAACGAATTTGACAACGCCGCACTGAACATCCTGCTCTATGTTTTTTTCGAAGCCCCGGACTGGGCCACGGAGCTGCGCGAGCGACATCGTCTGGCCGTGGACATCATCCGTTTGGCCCGTGAACTGAACGTGGAGTTCGCGTTTCCCACCCAGACCCTGTACCTGCGTGAGGAGAAATGGTCGCCACCGAAACAGGCCGGCCGGGACTATCCCGCCGAATCCGCCCGCCTGCAGGACAAGACGCGGGCCGACGCCGGCGACCTGGTGAACGAGGCGCTGGGCGGGACCATTCCCCCGCCGGTAATCTTCGCCGTGCCGTCGCCGCCCGACGATGCCGCCGACACGGACAGCGAGTGAAATGGAGAGGGAAAACAGGCCGCCACCCTTCTGCCGGCGGGAACAATGGGTTGGATTCCCCGGATTTCTTCGCATCAGAAGGTAATGTGCATACATCTAAAATTTTGAAATTCACAAGGAGGTGAGACATGGCTGGTGAATACCATGAGCCGTATGAACTGCTGCCCGATGAAGCCATCGAGTTTCATCGGATGATCAAGAGCGTGATCGAGGAGCTGGAGGCCGTGGACTGGTACAACCAGCGGGCCGCCGTGACCAAGGATCCGGCCCTCAAGGCCATCGTCGAGCACAATCGCGACGAGGAGATCGAACACGCCTGTATGGGATTGGAATGGTTGCGCCGCAATTTCGCGAACTGGGATGAGAACCTTCGCACGTACCTGTTCACCGAGGCGCCCATCACGGAGATCGAGGAGGCAGAAACGGGTGGTGCTGCCGCCGGCGAGGGTGCGGAGCCGGAGTCGGGCACGGATTCATCATTGGGCATTAAAAGCTTAAAATAAGGAGGAATACGACAATGGATATACTGAAACGATCACTGGCTCCCATTCCGGTCGAGGCCTGGAGTCTCATCGATGATGAGGCGCGCCAGGTGCTGAAGGGCCGCCTGACCGGCCGGCGCTTCGTGGATTTCAACGGACCGCTGGGTCTGGAATTCGCCTCCCTGAACACGGGGCGGTTGCTGGACGTCGACGCCGAGCGGGTGGATGACAATATCTCCTACAAGATCCGCAAATCCATGCCGGTTGTAGAACTGCGGTACCCCTTCCGGCTGAAGATCGAAGAACTGGAAGCCCTGGTGCGCGGCGCCCAGGACGCGGAGATCGATCCCCTGCTGAACGCCGCCAAGGCCATGGCCGACGCCGAAGATAACGCCATCCTCTTCGGTTTGAAGCCGGTCTCCATCCCGGGGGTCCTCGCTGCCTCCCCCCACAAGGCCCTGCCGGTCACCAAGGAAGGGGAGCGGGTCATCAGCGCCCTGTCCAGAGGCGTGAAAAAGTTGCGCGACGCGTTTGTGGACGGACCTTACGCCCTGTTGGCGGGGACAGAGATGCTGGCCGACATCCAGGCCCAGCACGAAGGCGGTTATCCTATCCTCAGTAAAATCAAGGATATGCTTGGCGGAGACATCATCAAGTCGCCCTTCCTGGGCAAGGAAGGCGCGCTGGTGTCCACCCGCGGCGGTGACTACGAACTGTTTGTCGGCCAGGACCTGTCCATCGGTTTCAACCGCCAGGACGGGGCCGAAGTGGAATTGTTCATGTTCGAAACCTTCACCTTCCGGGTGAATACGCCGGAGGCTTGCATCCCGCTGAAATAATCGGGCATAAAAAAAGCCGGCGGACCGAAGTCCGCCGGCGTTAAGCGGGTAGCTTTCTATGTAGCACTATTACAGATGATAAACCGTCATCGATGGTTGAAATTATTTTTGTAATTTTTTCGTCCCCTCCATAATCTCTATCGTTTCAATAGATTGTCCCGAAAAAAAATTCCCCGCCGCCGGAGATACCCGGTGGCGCGCCCATCGCAGGGATTCCATCAGCGGGCGGACCCTATCCGGCGCAGTTCATCCCGGATGGCGGCATGGTCGGCCAGGCGCTCCCGGCGCGACCGGCGGATCAGGGCCAGGCAAAAATCCGACACCGCCGCCGGGATAGCCGGGTCCACTTCCCGTGGCGGCACCGGGTCCTCATGCAGCAGCGCGTACATGAGCCGGGCCGGATCGTTGTCCTCGCCGTGGAAAGGGGTGGTGCCGGTCAGCATCTCATAGAGAATGATGCCCAGGGCGTAGAAATCCATGGCCGGATGGGGGGCGAGTCCGCCCAGCTGTTCCGGCGGCAGGTAGGGTAGGGTGCCGGCCAGGCGGCCGGTGCGGGTCAGGGCCGGCTGGCCGATGAGGGTGGCGATGCCGAAGTCGAGGATGCGAATGGATGGCGGTCCGTTATCTGGTGCATGGAAGGCGAAAGACGACGGCGGACTGTGGTTGGCCGGTGGGAGAATCATGATGTTTTCCGGCTTCAGGTCGCGATGGATGATGCCGGCTTTGTGCATGTCATGGACGGTATCCGCCAGAGGGGCGAACAGGGCCAGGGCCTGATCGGGCGGCAGCGGACCGTGTTCGGTCAATCGCTGCCGCAAATCCTGCCCGGCGCAGAATTCCATCACCCAGTACAGGCGACCCTGGTGCCGGCCCTGATCCAGCAGGCGGACTACGTTGGGATGGTCCAGCCGGCGCAGGACCTTCCCTTCCTGTTCGAACCGGCGGTGCGTTTCAGCCGTGACCAGTTCCGGATGCAGGAGCTTGATGGCCACCAGGCGGCGGGTTTTGCGGTCGCGGGCCTTGTGGACGGTGCCCATGCCGCCCTGGCCCAGGGTGGCGAGGAGTTCGTAGTGGCCGATGGTGTGGGCGCGGCGCCAGTCGTGGAGAATGGTCCGCCAGCGGCGCACGCCGCGGTAGCCCACGTAGAGGAGGGCGGCGAGACCGACGAAGCCCAGCAGGGTGAACCAGCCCTGGCGCCAGAAAGGGGCCTGAACCACCAAAGCCAGGATGGCGGTACGGGATTGCCAGGGGCCTTCGCCCCGGGCGGCGCTGACCTCGAAACGATACCGGCCCGGTGCGAGTCCCACCAGTCGCAGGTTCCGGTCGCTACCGGCATCCAGCCACTGTTCGGACAATCCCTGCAGGCGGTAGCGGAAGCGAATCCGTTCAGGCGTGGCCAGGGCAATAGCCGTGTAACGGATCGTCAGGACGGCATCGGCCGGGCATTCCAGTTCTTCTTGGATACTCACCGCCTGCCCGCTGAGCCGCACCTCTTCAATGAGGACCGGCGGCGCATCTTTGCCGGTGTTGTCTGGCCGGGGATCCACCCGGATCACCCCGGCGGCCGAGGGAAACCACAGATTGCCGTCGGCCGTCTTGATCGCACCGGGGCAATTGCCCCCACTGCCGCGCAGAGTTTTCAAGCCATCGGCGAGGCCGACGCGAAGGCACTCCACTGTCGGCATAACGCCGTCGGCGCATCGCCGCAGCTGCTCGGCGGCCACCGAAAACAATCCCTGATCGCTGCTCATCCAGAAACGGCCGAAATCATCCTCGAGAATCTGGTAGAGGTAGTTGCTGGCCAGGCCCCGCCGGGTGTCCACCACGGCGAAGCCTTCCTCCCGCCAGCGCGCCAGCCCGCCGCCGTGAGTGGCGATCCACAGACTGCCGTCCCGGTCCGGATGGATATCGTACACGCTACCGTGAGGCAACCCGTCAGTGGTTCGATAGAAGCGAAAATCTTCACCCACCCGATAGCCGACGCCGTTGTCGGTGCCCACCCAGAGACGGCCTTGTCGGTCCTGGGAGATGGTACGAATGGTTTTCTCCGCCGGCCGGTCTGATGGGAGCCAGGTATGGAGCCGGTCGTCCACCAGACAACTGAGGCCGTCCCGACTGCCGAACCACGTCCGGCCCCGGTCGTCCATGTAAATGGCCAGGACCGACGGATCGTCATGGAGATAGAACGGTCGCCAGCGCATGAATTCGTCTCCCTGGCGGCGGAACACGCCATGGGCGTCGGTGCCGGCGAGGAGGTTGCCGTCCGGGCCGAAGCCCAGGGAGCGGACAAAAGGTGCATCGATGCCGTTGTCGAAGCCGGCGATGTGGTATCCCTGCCTGTCCAGTCGCTGCAGGCCGGCCGGCCCGCCGCACCAGACGCCGCCCGCCGGATCCGCCAGCAGGGTGTAGACCGGCGCATATTCGCCGTCGGCCAGCGGCAATGTGGTGATGGAACTCTTGCGAAAGCGGTCGAGGCCGCCGCTGGTGCCGACCCACAGGTTACCCTCCCGGTCGGCCAGGAGCCGGTGCACCTGGTGACCGCTCAAGCCGTCCGCACCGGTGAAGGTATGGACGGTGTCGCCGGCCAGACGGGCCAGACCGCGGTCGGTGCCGATCCACAGACCCTTTTCATCATCCATCAGCAGGCAGCGGACTACCGGTGACGGCAGACCCTGCACCGGACCATATGTCCGCCGGCCCCGGTCCGTCTGGCGCACCAGCCCGCGCGTCGTTCCCACCCACAGGTTCCGATCCGCGTCCTCGAGTAGGGCCGCAATAGCGGTTTCCTTGAACTCCGGTGCCGAGGAATTTTGGAATCTCTCTTTTGCCATGGCACCAAGACCCAGCCGGGTACCGCAGAGCAGCACGCCGTTCCGCCGCCGGAAGACGCTGAGCACGGTATGATGGATAAGGCCCTGTTCTTCGGAATAGATCACCCAGGACGGCGGCGTGCAGCGGATCAGTCCGTCGTAGGTGGTGCCGGCCCAGATCTGATTCCCCTCATCGACGTACAGTGTTTCGATTTCCAGCGGCGGTGAGTGCGGCGCCGCGGTCGG
>JAFGRT010000013.1 GCA_016935015.1 Acidobacteriota bacterium
ACCCTCTTATTGCCTGTCACCGATCGACTCATTGTAATCGTTGCCCTTAATTTAGGCAAATAAAAGAATTACCATTCACGGCAAAATAATCGGGACGTCATCGAACTTTTTCAGATATTTCTGCGTACAGTATGTTGTTTCCTTATGCTTATCTTTCTGCCTATTCAAGAGGAGGCGATATGCTACGAAAAAACTACCCTGTTTTCCTGGTACTTGTGGCGCTGTTTTCCGCTTCGACACTGGCGCTGACCGTCGATGCGAAGGAATTCAGCACGGTCGAGCCCCTTCAGTCCGGCGCCCATCTGAAACTGGACACCTACAAGGGGACCATCAACATCATCGCCTGGGAGCGCAATGAAGTGGAGGTCATGGCCCGTATCGAAGCGCCTGACGACGTGGACGCCGAATACGGCGCAAAGATCGTGGCCGCGACGGAGGTGGAGGTTTTCGGCGACGAGCGTGCCCTGACCATCCGCTCCAATTACGACAATGTGCCCAACGAGAAGAGCTGGCTTGGCCTGGGCACCAGCAAAGTCCTGCCTTACGTGCACTACGAGATCCATGCTCCCCGACATCTGAACCTGCGGATCAAGGACTACAAATCACGCATCGAGGTGTATGATTTCGAGGGCACTTTCGATATCGAAACTTACAAAGGGGTGCTCTCCCTTCGCGATCTGAACGGGGACATCCGCCTGGAAACGTACAAGGGGACGGGGGATATCCTGGGCATTTCCGGCTCCCTGGATCTGGAGACCTACAAGGGCACCCTGACGGTGGAAGCCGGCGCCCTGACCGGTCAATCCCGTCTCGATACCTACAAGGGGGAAATCACCCTCATCGTGCCCCGCTCCCAGGGATTCAACCTAAATGCGGATATTTCCAAAAAAGGTGTGCTGATAAGTGAACTGGGCGACAAATCCATCCGTATAAAAAATGAAGATATTCGGCAGGATTTAAACGGCGGCGGTCCCCGGCTGCGCGTCGAGACCTACAAAGGGCAGGTCATATTGAAACATTGAGGAGTTGCCTGAACCTTCGCTCATCTACTGTATACCTTCCAAGTCGGTGTGGTTCCGTTCCTGAACACGGACCACACCGTTTCTTTTGGTGATATGCCGCCGCTTCGCCTCGTTTCCTCTGTTCCGCCGACCGGCAGCAGCCGTTCAGAAAGCCATTTCTCCCCTGCGGATTTTCAGGTATGATAGCCGCAAATCCGGTCAAGGAGCCGCTGATGAGGTCCAGCCGTCAACCTCGAAGTATCTGCATGGAAAACATGATGACATACCGGCCGGTTCGCCTAATTTTCCTGGCGGTTTGGATCAGTATCGCCTGGACGATTGGGATGGCCGGTCAGTATCACGTGGCCCCCGACGGCAGCGATGTCAGCGGAAACGGCTCGGCTGCCCAGCCCTGGGCGACCATCACCCACGCCCTCGGCCAGGTGCCCGACGACAGTCTGGTCCTGGTATCTGCCGGTGAGTACACCGGCCAGGTCCGGCTCGACCAAACGTTTAGCTCGGGAGTGACCGTCCGTTCGTATCCGTCCTATGGCGCGTGCCTGCGCCACGACGGCACGGTGGTGCGATGCTATTACGGCCAGGGCATCACCCTGGAGGGATTCGACATCGCCCATGCCGGACCAGGGGCCGATCCGCTGGTGATCCAGATTCAGGACCTCATCGGCGATCCCGGCGGTGCCGAGACCGTCGAACGCATCGTGATCCGCGATTGTATCATCCATGACAGCTACAACAATGACCTGCTCAAGATCAACAACGGCTGCGCCCACATCCTCGTGGAAGGCAACATGTTCTACAACCAATCCGGTTCGGACGAGCATATGGACGTCAACAGTGTGGCCGATGTGCTCATCCGCGACAATATCTTTTTCAATGATTTCGCCGCCAGCGGCCGCACCAACGGTAACAACACCAGCAGTTACATCGTCGTCAAAGACAGCAACGGCGACAGCGACGGGCGCGTGGGGAGCGAGAATATCGTGATCCGGCGCAATATCTTCCTGCATTATGAAGGCTCCAGCGGCACCTGTTTCGTGCTGGTAGGCGAGGACGGTCAGCCCTATTTTGAAGGACGCAACGTCCTCGTCGAGAACAACCTGCTCCTGGGCGATTCGGCCAACGTCATACGCGCCGCCTGGGGCGTAAAGGGCGGCCAAGGGATCACGTTCCGCCACAATACCGTCACGGGGGATCTGCCCGCTCTGGCCTATGCCATGCGCCTGAACACCGAGGGGAGCAACCCGCCCAACGAAGACATTGAATTTTACGGTAACATTTGGTCGGATCCGATGGGGACCATGGGCGCCCAGTCCGGGTCAGGCAGCAACGATTTCTCCGACACGCCGCCCGGCGAAACGGTAAGCTGGCTCCTGGACGGCAATCTTTACTGGAACGGGGGTACAGCCATCCCCAGTGATCCGGCGGAGCTGATCAATTATACGGACGATCTGAACGCCATGGCCGGCGATCCCCTGCTGCCGGATCCCGCTTCGGCCGTCCGGCCGCACTGGCGGGCCGATCAGGGGATATTCAACGACGGCTCGACCACCATCCGGGCCGCGTTCGTCCGGCTGGTAAGAAACTACGGCATCCCCACCGCCGCTGGCCCGGCGGCCGATACAGGCGATCCGGCCACAGCCCCGGCGGACGATATCCTGAAAACCCGGCGATCCATCGGCCCGGCGCCGGACCGCGGGGCGGTGGAAACAGGGACCATCACCGGTGACCTCGACCTGGACGGCGCCACCCGCCTGCTGGACCTCGTCATCCTGCACGTCACTCTGGCGGGTCATGTGGCGGAAGGGACGACACCGTGCGACTGCCCCATCTGCGGCGATCTGGACGGTGACGGCCGGTTGACCATCGCCGACGCCCAACGGCTGGCGGCCGTCCTGGCTGGCAACGAGACGTTTTGATCCCCCTCAGCGCGCTCCCGCCCGGTCACGGGCCGCCTTCCCCACCCGTGGCCATCGTACCGTTTACTCCGAACCGACATTCTTCGGGGATCGCCAAACAACCGCCGCGGCATCAGCGCCGCCGGCGGCCGGCGGCCGGCAGCAGACAGACGAGCAGCGAACCGCTTTTCCGCTTGCGGCGGTGTTCCCAGCGGAAGGTCTGCACCACCCCCTGCCGTCGCAGGTGGGCCGCTTCGCGCTCCACCACGTCGGGCAGAACGGCTTTGTCCTGGGAATGCAGTCCCTTGCCGACGACGACACGGACCGTCCGGGGTTGGGCGATCTGGACCTGTTGTATGAAAGTTCGAAACCGCTGGACGGCTTCGGCGGCGCCACAGCCGTGCAGATCCAGCTCGGCCGAAGGGGGCGGAAAATCATCCCCCACCCCACCGGCTTCGGCGATTCCGTATGGTCGCCGGTCTCCCTCCTTCTCCGCCAGAATTTCAGCCGGTTCTGTCCCGGCCAGGGAGTGCTGCAGCAATTCGGCGAAGTCATCATCAGGCGCGCAATCTTCGTCGCCTGGTGGCCTTTCCGTCCGCCCCAGAAACACCTGGTACAGATTCGCATGATCGGCCAGCCGGCGCACCTTGCCCCGCCCCGGGTGCGTGTGTCCCGCCCCGGCTGCCTGCGGATCGTGTTTGTCCCGCCGCTTTCGTTGATTCATAACCGTACCGCGACTATAGAGCCTTTCGGCTCAGTCCGGCCTCTCGGCCAGTTTCAGTTTCTCTTCCACGCTGCGGATCTTGTCCATCATGGTCTGGGGGCGGTCGATTCGCGTACCCACTTTGATGGTGGTGGAAATGCGCGGCACACCCATTTCATGGATGACGGTATGACATCTTTTGATGGCCGCGAAGACCGTTTCCCATTCACCCTCGATATTGGTGCCGTAGGCGTGCAGCTGGAAATTCAGGCCCGCTTCGGCCAGGATCTGTTCACAGGCGGCGATGTACCGGGATACGGACACACCAACACCAATCGGCACGACGCAAAGATCAACGATCACGTTCATTTCAAATACCTCTTCCACCAGTTTCGGACCGTTTCCCTCAGCCGCGAAGGGCAGTGCAAATCATCTGAACATCAGCCATTGCCAGCCGGTGATGGCGAAATGCCGGCGACCGGTTCCAGCCGGCCGTAGGTCAGCCGGCGCCACAGCCACTCGAGTGGTCCATACGGGAACCGGCGCAGCCAGAGGACGGAAAAAACCATCAGAACCAGCCACACGGCCGGCACAACCAGGATCTGACCGAACCGTGACAAATCACCATACAAACCCAGCCCGTGTCCATAGAAAATGAAGGTACAGATGACGGACTGCAGAATATAATTGCTGAACGCCATCCGGCCCACCGCCGCCAGTGGCTTTTTGAACCAGGCTCCGCCGGAGACACGGCAAAACAGCATGACGGTGCCGATATGGCCGGCCGCCACCAGCAGGCTGCCCCAGTAGTTGAACTGCACGCCCATAAACATGGAATAGTGAACGCTCCAGTCACGGGCGAAATGCTGCTGCAACCCGTAAAGGATCACCGGCAGGCCAAAGCCGTAGCCGGCCAGGATCATCCAGGCATAAAAGCGTGTGGACCGTTCGGCGGTCAGTACGCGCCAGTGGAACAGCGCCATGCCGATCAGCATCAGCCCCGTGACGCGCCAAAAGACGTAGATAAAAAAGACGAAGGTCTGCATTTTTATGGACTGCGGAATCCGCAGCGCCATCTGCTGCCACCAGTTCCCCTGGTAGACCTCGATGTCATGCAGGATCTGCTCCGCCGGTGGGGCCCACGATTGCAAGGTTTGCTGGATCGCCTCGGGTGGCCAGAACGACATGGACAGGCCGAACAACATATACAGGATGGATGTGACGGCGATGAAGCCCAATCCCAGGATAACCAGCCATACCGGCGGCATGCGCCGTAACAGGAAAACGAACATGCCGCACAGGGCGTAGGCCACCAGGATATCGCCGTACCACAGCAGGTAGGCATGGGCCAGGCCGAACACGAGCAGCCATAGCATCCGCCGGTAATGAATCTTCGCCGGCCGGCCGCCACGCGCTTCCACCCGCCCGTTCAGGAGCATGACCCCGGCGCCGAACATCAGGGAAAAGATGGCCATAAACTTCAGGTCGGCCAACAGATGACTCATGCTGTAGACCCAGAAGTTGAGGCCCGTCAGATCACCGAAAGAAGCGGGGTTGATATAGGCCGTCTCCGGCATGGAAAAGGACTGGACGTTCATGATGAGGATGCCGAGAACCGCCACCCCGCGCAACACATCCAGGGACAGAATCCGCTGCTGTGGCGCCAGAGGCGTCACCCCGGCGTGAATCTCCGCCATATAGCCTCCCGATGATCCGAATTTCTCCCTACCATAGCATGGAATCAGGCCCGAATCATGGAGTTTCTGTGGATCATCAAAGCCAGTGTTCTGCGTAAGGATAATGGATATCAATAAACGTCCACATCAGATGGTCAAACGGAATTAGGGGAAAAGCCTATGAATGACGATGCACCAGTGAAACGCTACTCGCGCCCATGGCTGCAGGCCCGCTGCCGACGGGATCTGCACGTGCATACGGCGTTCTGCAATCACGCCGAGGGGAGCATGGCCGAGTACGTAACGGCCGGCCTGGCCGCCGGTTTGGACGAAATCGGCTTCCTGGCGCATGTGGAAAAAGATATCCATAACCGCCGCCGCAGCTGGCTGGAACCGGAGCAACTCGACCTGTACTGGGCGGAGGGCCGGCGGCTGCAACGGCAGTTTGACGGCCGGATCCTCATCACGCTGGGCATCGAGCTGGGTCTGAATCCCCGTGCCGTGGACGGCCTGCGACAGCTGGTTGCCCGGCATCCATGGGATCGTCTCGGCCTCTCCTATCATTACCTGGAGGAGCCTCCTGCCCACCCGGCAAGACACCGCAACATTTGCTCCGCCCGGGATACCGCCGCTCCGGGTCTCACCAATGCGGAACTGGTGCAGCTACACCTCACTTACTTTGATGAATTGCGCCGCCATGTCCCCGTGTTCCGTCCGGCATTTGTCTGCCATCTCGACGTCATCCGGCGCTATCTGCCCGACGTCGGTGAACGGGACGATATCCGGGCGGCCGTGCACGATCTGCTGGCCACCATGGCCCGGCACGGAACGGCGCTGGAGATCAACACTTCAGGCTACGACCACGGCGGCATCTGCCCGGCTCCCTGGATCATCCAGGTGGCGGCCCGGTTCAACCTGGACTTCGTGTTTTGTTCCGACAGCCATCACCCCCGCCAGGTAGGCCGCTTTTTCAATCAGGCTGTGGAGGACGTGCTGCGCGCCATCGGCTCCAAGGATTGATCGAGGCGACAGCGGCATGACGGCCCGGCCGGCGGCTCCGTGTCCTTGCTGTACAACCGGAAAACCGTATGCAGCTCCAGGTGAACATATCCTGAAACAAGTATATGGGTTCCCTTCAAGAATAGACGATGACCCGGTTCTTCCCTTCCCGTTTGCCCAGGTAGAGGGCCTGGTCGGCCTGCTTGATGACATCGGCCAATGCGTGAGAGCCGTCATATTCCGCTACGCCGAACGTCGCCGTCACGGAGATCGCCTCATCCCCGGCCCGGTCGACATGGAATTCCTCCACCATCTGCCGGATCTTTTCGGCGATGACCGCCCCGCCGGCAGACCGTGTCTCCGGCAGAAAGAAAAGGAATTCCTCACCACCCCAGCGGCCCAGCAGATCCTGTTTGCGAATACTCTCCTGCATCGCCCGGGCCAGGCTTGTCAGGATCTGATCACCACCGTCATGCCCGAAACAATCATTGACGGCCTTGAAATTGTCGATATCCATGAGGATCAGGACAAAAGGCAGGCCCCGTCGCTCTACCCTGGCGGTCTCCGCGTGAATATACTCCATGATGTCGCGCCGGTTGGACACCCCCGTCAGCGGATCGGTCCGGGCCAGCCGATCCAGTCTCTCATAGGCGTCCGTCAGGGCATCGTTCTGTTCGGAAATTTTCCGGTTGGCTTCCGCCAGTTGCCGGTTGGCCTTTATCTTGAGCCGGTAGCGATTGTAGAAGAGAGCGGCCATTCCCAGAATCAGGACAAAAAAGACGATGAGGGAGTTGCGGATATCCTTCTGGCGCTCCAGCTCCAGCCGCTGGATCTCCCGATCCTTCTTGAGCAGCTCGATTTCCCGTTCCTTTTTTTGTGATTCGTAGCGGTTTTCGATCTCAGCGATTTTTTCCTGTCGTTCCGTGGAGTAGATTTCCTGGTTGAGGACGGAATACTGCTCGAAATGTTCCAGCGCCGGGCCATAGTCTTTCCGGACCCGGTGGATCCGCGACAGCAGGAGATGGCTGTCCATCTGCAGGCGGGGGGACTCGATTTCACGGGAAATCTGCAGGGCCCGCCGGGCATATTCCAGGGCCAGCTCCGGTTGCTTCAGCTCTAGGTACAGATTCCCGATTTCCCGGGCCGTGTAGGCGATATTCCAGCGGTCTTTCAGTTGCTCTTTCAGCCGCAGCGCCTTCAGGTAGTAGATCAGCGCCTCGTCATTCTCGCCGAGCTTGAGGTAGACTTTGCCGATATTGTTGTAGCTCTCGGACACCCCCATGTTGTCCTGAATTTCCTCGCGGATCTTCAGGGCCTGGAACAGGGTGTCAAGGGCGCGCCGGTCATCCCCCTGCATGGAATAGATCCGACCGATGTTGTTGAGGAGAAGGGCCGTTCCCTTGCGATTGCCGGTCGCCTGGCGAAGTTTCAGGGAGCGTTCGAAATAATCGAGCGCCTTGTTGTGGTTGCCCAGAGAGTCATAGATGTTGCCGATGTTGTTGAGGGCCGCGCCGATTCCGTCGCTATCGTTGGCTTCCTCCATGATCTGCAAGGTACGGGTGAAATACTCCAGCGACTTATCCAGATCGGCCATCCGCTGATAGATCACGCCGATGTTGTTCAGGCTCCTGGCGATCTGCTTCTTGTCGCCGATTCGCTCACGGATTTCCAGCGCCTCCAGAAAAAACTCCAGGGCTCTGGCAAAATCGCTCAGGCTGCCGTGGATCACGCCGATGCGGTCCAGGGACAGGGCGATGGCCGCTTCATCCGCCGCCTTTCGGGCCAGAACCAGACTGTCCGTAAAATGGCGCAGGGCTTCCTCATAGCGGGCCAGGTAGAAACAGGCCGTCCCGGCCTGCATCAGGGCCTTGCGCTCCGTCACCGAATCGGCCAGCTCGCGGGCGATGGCCATCGCCTCCCGGGCGTAATCCAGACTCTTCTGCGGATCCGTTGTCACCCTCTGCTCAGCGAGAGACAACAGCAGCTCCAGGCGCCGGGCACCTTCGGAACCCGGCAGCTGGCTTTCCAGCTCGGCCGTTTCGTCCACCGCCATGGCCAGGCAGGCACAGGCCAAGACCGCCAACCATGTCCAGCATTTGCTCATCGTTGACCCTCTTCTGTCTCTACCTATATCACAAGATGACGGTTTAACCAAAACCGCCGTCGAAAGTTTCCGTGGATATCCGCCGCCCGGGTGCTGCACCGGCCGGGCCTGTCAGGTCCAACGTTTCGTCCGGCCGCCGGGCACGAGATCCAGCACTTCGGGCCAGTTCGCCACACGCCGGATGCCGCCTCCCTGCTCCGGCGGCGTCCCGTTGAGCCGCCGGTTCCAGGGACGATCGAGCAGCGCCACATCCAGCCGCAGTTCATGGGCCAAGTAAGCCGCCATCTCCGCCGAGTCCTCCACGGCGAAGAGATAGTCGCGCTCGGCCAGCTCGCTTCGGCCGATGCAGAAATCCCCGCCCGTCTCCGTATCCGGGTAATTGTATTTGTTGACGAACGTCAGCCGGTGGTATGGTATGGTCTGCTCCCGCAGCCAGCCGAGAGTGATCTCCCGCGTCGAGGGCCATCGACCGGTGACAATTTCGATTTCGACTCCCAGCGCCATAAACCTGGCCAATGTTTCCCGCGCCCCGGGTACCGGCAGAAGCGTCCCCAACACGTCCGGGTGATGCCCCCGACGCATGAAGCGGGTCAGCTCCTCGGCCGTCAGGCCGAACGACACGCCCAGGTCGAAAGACGTGATCCGTTCAAACGGCACAATTCGACCGTATTCGCGTTCCAGCAAGCCGACAAACGCCAACGCCGTCTGACAGATGACATCATCCATATCCACGTATATCCGGTTGCTCATACGTCGCACAATCCCATGAATGAATTATCTGAAGCAGAATGCCCTTCCGGTCTCGTCGGCGACGGTTTTGTGTGCCTGTGGGCCATCCGGCACCGGCGGGTGCGTCCGGGTGCGCGGGTGCGTAGGCCTATTGTAGGGGTTATGGCCCGTTAAATCAACCGTCATCCGTGACCGGCCACGACGCCGTTGGTTCCGCCGCCTATAAAATCAATCGTTGGATTGATTTGCTGGACCGATATGCCTACAATGAGGATTTGGGAAAATGATCCGGCGAGTCCGTACTTATGTGTCTGTATGCCATCATCACCTTTCGCACCACTCACTTTGCCCTGAAGGCCAAGCGGGTACTGGAGCGGCAACAGGTGACCGGTTTCGAGCTCACGGCCGTGCCCCGCGAGTTCAGCTCCGAGTGCGGTTTCTGCCTGAAAGCGCCCTGGACGGAACGGGACGGCATACTCCGTCTCCTGGAAGAGCATGGGGTGGTGTATTCCCGTATCCACTGTCTGGACCGGAGGGGACGTGAGGACGGGATCACTTTCGTTTGAAGGAGTTGCTCATGGTGATTGAAATCGATGCCATCGGTCTGGGGTGCCCCCAGCCGGTCATCAAAACCCGGGAAGCCCTCTCGAAATCTGACGGTGACTGCCTGCTCATCAAGGTCAATGACCCCTCCTCCCGGGACAATGTCATCCGCTTTTTGGAGAGGAGCGGCGTAACCATCGAAACGGTCGAGCAGAAAGAAGATACTTTTTATATCCTCACCGCCGACACTCATTCACTGGTGGAAACAGACGATCCCCGGCCGGAGGAACTCGTCTGCCGCACCGTCCTCACCGACCCGCCGGGTGGCGGCAAGACGGTGTTTTTTATCAACAAGGACCGCATCGGCCACGGCAGTGACGAACTGGGTCTAAACCTGATGAAGGCGTTCGTGAATACCTTGAATGATCTGGATGTCCGCCCCCGGTTTATTTGCTTCATGAACGGCGGGGTCAAGCTGACTCTGACCGGCAGCGACACCCTGCCCGCCCTGCAGAAACTGGAGGAAAGCGGCGTCACCATGCTGGTCTGCGGAACCTGTTTGAATTATTTCGGCGTGACGGAACAGTGCCGCGTCGGGACGGTTTCCAACATGTATGATATCGCCACGACGATGCTGACATCTTCCAAGGTGATTACTCCCTGAAGACGGAGCGCCGGCGGCCATATAAAACCGGGCGGTTCCCCTCCGCTAAACGAAAAGAGACAGACCGGGTAGCTCGAATGACAGGGGATGCGTCAAGACACGATCATGAAGAGGATGAGCCACTCCATCTACTTTGACAATGCCGCCACTTCGGGCTGGAAACCCCCGGCCGTCATCCGGGCGGTGACGAAAAACCTTCGCCGGCCGGCCAATCCGGGCCGGTCGGGGCACTCGCGGGCGCTGGAGGCAGCCGGAATCCTGTATGATACCCGGGAAACGCTGGGGCGTTTTTTCAATTTCCCCCGCACCGAAAACATCATTTTCACCAAAAACGCCACCGAAGCCCTCAATATCGCGATTTACGGTAACCTGGCCCGGCACGGCGGTCATGTGGTGACGTCCTCCATGGAGCACAACTCGGTGCTGCGGCCGCTCCATCATCTGCAGGCGCTTGGCCGCATCGAGGTCGCTATCGTCCGGGCCGGCTCCGATGGCATGGTGACGGCCGAATCCCTGCGGCCGGCATTACGGCCGGACACCCGACTGGTGGTGGTCACCGCCGCGTCCAACGTCACCGGCGGCGTCACGGACCTGCCGTCTATCCATGCCCTTACCGCAGCGGCGGGAATTCCCCTGCTGGTGGACGCCGCCCAGGCGGGCGGGGCCGTGCCGCTGGACCTCACGGAGGTGCCGTGTGACATGATGGCCATCACCGGACACAAGCACCTCCTGGGCCCACAGGGCACCGGCGCGTTGTTCGTAAGGCATCCGGAGCAGCTGGATCATGTGCTTTGTGGCGGCACCGGCTCCGCATCGGAACAAACGATCCAGCCCGATTTTGCGCCGGACAAGTTCGAGGCCGGCACGCCCAACACCCCCGGACTGGCCGGTCTATCCGCCGGCGTGGGATATCTGGAAACAGTTGGCTTCGCGACCCGGCGAGCGGTCGAGACGTCGCTGACACGGCATTTGCTGGCGGGACTGCGGCCGCTGGAGGAAGTGACGGTGCTCGCCCCCGACGTTCCCCGGCTCGCCGTCGTCTCCTTTAACGTACGAGGTCTGCAACCCTCAGCTGTGGCGACGGTCCTCGACCGGGAATGGGGTATCTGCTGCCGGCCGGGCCTGCACTGCGCCCCCGAAGCCCACCGGACCCTGGGCACCTTTCCGGCCGGCGCGGTCCGCTTTGCTCTCAGCGCGCGCAATACCCCGGAAGAAATCGATATCGCCCTATCCGCCATCAAAGAATGTATTCGGCGCTTTCGCCACTGAGACCAATGAACAATAAACGACCGGCAGGAGTGAAATGATCGACAAAGATCCTGACATTCGGTTGACCCAGACGGTACGCGGTGCCGGCTGAGCCTGCAAACTGGGGCCGGAGGATCTGGCCCGGGCCCTGGCCGGTCTGCCCCTGGCCGCCGATCCCAACCTGCTGGTGGGTATGGAGAAGGCGGATGACGCCGGCGTATATCGGATCAGCGACGAACTGGCGCTGGTGCAGACCCTCGATTTTTTTACGCCCATCGTGGATGATCCCTTCGATTTCGGACAGGTGGCGGCGGCCAATGCCCTGAGCGACGTCTATGCCATGGGTGGGCGCCCCCTCACCGCCCTGAATATCGTTTGTTTCCCGTCCGGCAAAATGCCCCTGGATATCCTGCACCGGGTCATGCTGGGCGCTCTGGAAAAACTTCGCGAAGCCGAAGTCACCCTGGTAGGCGGTCATAGCATCGATGACGCGGAGCTGAAATTCGGCCTGGCCGTGACGGGACTGATCCATCCGGACCACATTTTGACCAACCAGGGCGCCGTGGCCGGCGACCGGCTGGTTCTGACCAAACCGCTGGGTACCGGCATCGTCAACACAGCCCTGAAAGGGGGGATGGCGTCCGCAATCGCCGTCCGGGAGACCATCTCCCTCATGGCCATGCTGAACCGCCGCGCCGCTGAAGTGATGGCTCGCTTCCCCGTTCACGCCGTCACCGACGTCACCGGTTTCGGCCTCATCGGCCACGCGGCCGAGATGGTCCAGGGCACAGGGCTGGGGATCCGTTTTTATGGCGACCGGATTCCGCTCATCGTTGAAGCCGCGGACTACGCCGAATATGGCATGATCCCCGGCGGGCTCCATCGCAACCGGAAATTCTGGCAATCGGTGGTGGATATCGCGCCCTCAGTGCCTCGCTGGCTGGACGACCTGGTGCACGATCCCCAGACCTCGGGCGGTCTGCTGCTGGCCTGCCCGGCCGGCGACGCCGACGCCCTGGTGGCGGCCCTGCAGAAGCAGGATCATCCCTGGGCCCGGATTGTCGGCGAATTTACGACCGATCCACACGGCATACTTCACGTCAGCTATTAATGGGGAAAAGTCGATCCTCCTTCGTCCCCGGATGGTGGCAGCCCCCCCCCCCCACACCTGTTCCTCTCTCGTTGTCGTCATCGTTATCGCAGTCGATTTCCCGCTCTCCGTTGTCCTTGTCATTGTCGTAGTCGAGCTCCGTGATCGCACGATTACGAACGCAATATCCCCATCAAAAATCTGCCTCATGATCTGACCAATTGAGAAGCCGATTACGATTACGAACACGACGACGATAGCGACAACGATTTATCCCGCCCCTGCTCGTTCATGGCCGTCGTCGTAGTCGTAGTCAACATTGCTGACGACTCCCTCGCCCACCGAAAATGATGAGAGAATGGCCAATCTCTCGAAGGCCCGCCGAACCCGCTTGCCCGGGCGAACTGTCGCCGCCGGCGAAACGACGTCCAGCCCGTCCGGAAGCCGGGGGTGAGCGCAGCGAGCCCCCGTACAGGTTGCCCTTAAGAATTGGATGAAGTCCTGAAAGGCCGTCCAGGAAAACGATCAGGCAATAGAGAACAATTCATTCGATCAGGAATTTCCATCGGACGTGGGAAGCTCTGCCGGATTCCTGATCCGGAAGACTGGCGTTTCTTCACAACGCTTATCCGTTATCCCCGCCCTACCCGATGAGGCCCGCCGGGCCGGCCAGAGAATGGGTGGCGGCCCTCATGCCCGGAGCTGGGGCGACAAATATATACGTCATGAATTCACTTGAATTCAGGATTCTTGAGATTCCACCGGGCCCGGCGGCCGGCTGCGCGGGAGGGATCACGCCGCTGTGAATTAGTGTCGGATGGAACAATGATGAGTGATATGATAGAAGGTTCACCAGAGAGCCTGAAAAAATCTCAGAGATCACATCTTCCATGTCGCGCCGATGCATTGTGAAGAAAAGATGTTTGAGAAAGGATTATCATCAAGACCCACGTCCTGAAATTCTAGCGGCGGTTGGGCACCAATTGAGATAGTACCCGCCTTCGACTCTTTACCGGGAGGAAAACATGCTTCAACTTAAAAACCCGTTTATTTTCGCACCCATCAAAACAGGTTACAGCTTGGGAGATGGGATGGTAACCGATAGGCATATCGCATTTTACGATGTTCGATCCAAATATCTTGGAGCGATCATCCCCGAACCTCTGTATCTGGATCCATCTCTCAGAGAAATACCCACTCAAATGGGCATCGATTCAGACGACAAAATACCGGGTCTCAAAAGAATGACGGACTCCATCCACCACTGGGGCACAAAAGTTGTGGCCCATCTGAATCATCCGGGACGGATGGCCAACCCGAAAATCCCTGGCAATGCATTTTTATCTTCCACGGAACAAGCATGTGAAAACGGTGGCGCCATACCCAAGCGGATGAATCCTGAAGACATGAAAAAAACGTGTCAATTATTTGTACACGCCGCAAAAAGAGCGCAAGAAGCAGGTTTTGATATTTTGGAACTTCAGTTTGGCCATGGCTATCTTCTCGCGCAATTCATTTCGCCTTTTGTCAACGACAGAACCGATGAATACGGGGGAGCTTTTGAAAACAGAATCGCATTTCCCCTCATGGTGTTGGAGGAAGTCAAAAAAGCGGTCGCATTGCCTGTCATTGTCAGATTGAGCGGAGACGAAATGCTGCCCAAGGGGATCAAGCTTTCCGAGATGGTTGAGCTTTCGAAGATACTCGCCGGAAAAGGTGTCGCAGCGATCCATGTCTCGGCGGGAAGCGTTTGCTCCACACCACCCTGGTTTTTTCAGCACATGTTTGTCCCAAAAGGCAAGACCTGGGACATGGCGAAGGAAATTAAAGAAAAAGCGGGTGTCACGGCGATTTTTGTCGGAAGGGTGGACTGTGCGGAGGACATCGAAACTCTGAAAAACGACTATTCAGCAGATTTTATAGCTGTAGGGAGAGCTCTGGTGGCCGATCCTGATTTCGTCGGCAAAGCGCTCGGAGAAGTCAAAGGAAGAATCAGACCGTGTCTCGCCTGCGTTGAAGGCTGTCTTGGCGGAGTCAGATCAGGAAAAGGTCTGCAATGCCTCATCAATCCACAAGTTGGCAGGGAGACAGAACCTGTTCAAAAAGCTGACGTTCAAAAGAAATATGCGGTCGTCGGGGGCGGACTGGCTGGCATGGAGGCCGCCATTACCCTCAGGAAAAGAGGGCATGAGGTGGACTTATACGAAAAGAGAGAATTGGGCGGGCAATTCAACCTGGCGCCTTTGACGCCACACAAACATAGCATGACAAAACTCGTCCCGTATTTCGTTGGCGAATTGAATGACAACAATGTCAATGTCATATACAAGGAAGCATCGGAAAACGATCTGATATCAAAATACGATGGAGTAATCCTGGCAACGGGCTCTGAACCCTCGGTGCCCTGGATTCCGGGACTGACATCATTTTATTGGGCCGACATACTGCTCAAAGAGAATTTGCCCCAAAATAAACACGTGTTGATCATCGGCGGCGGCCTCATCGGCGTCGATGTGGCGACAGCCCTGATACCGTTGGGCAATAAAGTGACGATCGTCAAACGGACGACGGATTTTGGCGGAGACATGGAGATCATGGCAAAAACGTTGTCTTTAAAAATGATGAAGGACAGGGGAACCGTTTTCAGCGATCACACGCATATCGAGAAAATTGAAGGCAAGACAGTCTATGCCGAGAAAAACGGAGAGCCAATCCGTTTCGAAGACGTCGATATCATCGTCGTTTCAACGAGCATGAAAAGTTATCATCCGCTTGAAGAAAAATTGCGAGGCAAAATTCCGTTATATGTCATCGGCGATGCCAGAGAAGTGGGTAATGCGTTGGATGCCATCGAGGAGGGCTTTGAGATTTCACGCGCGATGTAAAAAGATCCGATAAAGATTTATACAATCCACGTGTGAAAAGCGTCAAATCATAACCACATGCAGACTCGTTGAAGCAACAAGACAACGTTTACATCAGGGAATGTACAGCGCACTTCGACTGACCTGCTGGCAATACGATGCCCACTTGTCCGGCCAATTTCAGGCAGGCGCGAAACAACACGCACCATAAGTCAGGCTCTCCATCGGAAAGGATGGAGGCCCGGAGGGCCGACCAGAAATACATGAAAAAATGGTGCCGTTCTGAACCTGGCCGCCAATCTTGGGCCAGCGCAACAGATCATTCCGGCACCATCCCGAGGAAAGCCTTCCATTTTTACCCTTAAAAGCGCCTTTTAAGGCGTAAAATCTTGTGGATATCCTGCTTAATACATTATATTACAATCATTTGCCTTGGTCCGACCCCATTCACCCGAGTCCTGGGTAAGAGCCGATGGTTGGCCAACACCTCCTGAAGGGAGGCCCATGTGGCCTGGAAATGCAGATGGCGCCGCCGCCGATGATCATACAGATACGAAAACCCCCGTATATTGGATGGGGTTTCGACGACCAAAACGACCATTGGGGACGCATGGTCCCGGCGTCGGGCACCCGTCAACGGGATGTTTACGGATCGGCCTGCACCAGAGCCGGATGATCCGCCCACCACTGTTTCAACGCACCGAAAAACTTGTGATTGGCCGCCGGAAACGGGTAATTGACCAGCTCCGCCATCCGGATCCAGCAATGGGGCTGCGACGGCACCGGCGGGGAGGCCGACAACCGGCAAACATAGACACGCAGGCGGATCCCGAAGTGGGAATACATGTGGCGGACCTCCGCCAGTTGCTCCAGTACCGACACCTCCGCGCCGATTTCCTCGCGGCATTCCCGCACCACGGCCGCCATTGGTTCCTCCCCGTCCCGGACCTTGCCCCCGGGGAACTCCCACAATCCGCCCAAATGCCCTTCCGGCCGGCGTTGCTGGATGTACAACCTGCCCGCACGCACGATGACGGCCACGGCCACGTCATACACAGGCACGGCCGGCTTGCGGCGTCGCACCGGCAATTCGTCCACCCGGTCGTGAATGCATGCGTAACAATCCACCGCCAGAGGGCACACCTCACAACGTGGTTGCCGGGGCGTGCAGACCAGGGCGCCGAGTTCCATCATGGCCTCGTTGAAGTCGCCCGGCCGGTCAGCGGGGATAACCGCCGCCAGCGCCCGTCCCACGGCGGCACGGGTGCCGCCGGCGCCGATATCGTCGCCCAGCCCTGTCCACCGGGCATAGACCCGCAGCACATTGCCGTCCACCACAGGCAACGGATATCCGACGGCGATGCTCATCACGGCGGCACAAATGTAATCGCCTACGCCCGGCAGCCGCCGGAAGACATCCGGTTCCTTAGGAATATGGCCGTCATGTTCCGTCATGACCATCTGGGCGGCCCGATGGAGGTTGCGGGCCCGGGCATAATAGCCCAGTCCTTCCCAGATCTTGAGGACAGCCTGCAAGGGCGCCGCCGCCAGCTCGCCGACGGTGGGAAACCGTTGCAGAAACCTTTGATAATAAGCCACAACCGTCTCCACCCGCGTCTGCTGCAACATGACTTCGGAGACCCATATGTGGTAGATGTCATCGGTCCGGCGCCAGGGCAGGTCCCGTTTGGTTTCATGAAACCACGACAGCAGCTTGCGGACGGATTTCCTCACGACCCCGGTCCTCCCGTATGGCCTTTCGTTGGCGGTTCGGGCCTGGCTGAATTCTTCCCGACGGAGCAGCAGCCGGATTCCCTTCCGCAGGGTAATAGAATTCCCCGGTCGAAACAAGATGCAAAAAAACCGCCGACTGAATCGGCGTATTTTGTTCTGACATCATAGAAAAGGGGCAACATTGAACCCGGAGTGTTTCCTTGTAAATGGATCAATGTTTGCCGCGGTGGTTACTGTTTTAACGGGCACTTCTATTCCCAACATGATGAACCGTTTGAAAAAGTCATTATCCGGAAAGGATTCCGCTATGAGTTCGAGCAAAACCAAGTCGAAAACGGCTCTTCTGGAAGAATACGGCGCACTGAGCGGCAAGATGCTGCAAATCCTCGATTATGAAGGAAGGGTGATTCTGGCCGAACGGCTGCCGAAGCTGTCGCCGGAAGAGATGGTGACCGCTTACCAGAACATGCTGTACGCCCGCACGGCCGACCAGATGGCCGTCTCCTACCAGCGCCAGGGACGGATGTACACCTATCCCCCCAATCTCGGCCAGGAAGCCATCGGTGTGGCCGTGGGCAGCGTCATGCGGGAGGATGACTGGCTGGTGCCGGCCTATCGTGAACTGAGCGCCTGGCTGGCCAAAGGCGCCTCCATGAAGGACATCTTTCTCTACTTCGGCGGTCACGAAGACGGTTCCGTGCTGGCCGGCGCCAAAAATATGCTGCCGTCGGCGGTACCCATCGCCTCCCAGCTGCCCCACGCCGCCGGCATCGGATATGCCATGAAATATCAAGGCAAAAAGGATATCGTTTTTACCTTCGTCGGCGACGGCGGCACCTCCCAGGGCGATTTCCATGAAGCCCTCAATTTCGCCGGTGTATGGCGGGCGCCGGTCGTTTTCATCATCCAGAACAACCAATACGCCATCTCCCATCCGCGCGCCCATCAGACGGCCGCCAAGTCGCTGGCCGTCAAGGCCGAGGGTTACGGCATCCCCGGGATTCAGGTGGACGGCAACGATTACCTGGCCATGGTGGCCGCCGTGAAAGCCGCCGCGGAGCATGCCCGCGCCGGCCAAGGACCCGTTCTCATCGAGGCGGTGACCTACCGGCGGGGCGCTCACACCACATCCGACGATCCCGGCCGCTATCGCACCGAGGCGGAGGAACAGAAGTGGGCCGAGCGCGATCCGCTGAAGCGCCTCAAGGGCTATCTCCTCGCTCAGCAGCTCTGGGACGAGACAAATGAAGAACCTCTCATCAGCCAATACAAGAAGGAGATTGACCAGCAATTCACCGAAATGGAAAACCATCCTTACGACTTCAAGGATATCTTCATCCATCACTACACGGAAATACCCGACGATCTGAAGCAGCAGATGGTCGCCTACGAGAAGTTTCTGAACTGGAAGGAGTCCCAACAATGAAAATCATGAACATGGTGCAGGCCGTCAATGATGCCCTGGACATCATGCTGGCCCAGGACGGGAAGGTGCTGGTTTTCGGCGAGGACGTGGGCGTGGAGGGCGGTGTGTTCCGGGTCACGGAGGGGCTGCAGCAGAAGTATGGGGAAGATCGAGTGTTCGACACGCCGCTGGCGGAGTCGGGCATCGTCGGTACGGCGGTCGGCATGGCCGTCGCCGGCCTGCGCCCGGTTGTGGAAATGCAGTTTTCCGGCTTCGTCTATCCCGCTTTCAATCAAATCATCTCTCACGTGGCCCGCATGCGCAACCGAACCCGGGGCCGGTATTCCATTCCCATGGTTATCCGCATGCCCTACGGCGGTTTCATCCGGGCTATCGAACATCATTCTGAAAGCATGGAGGCACTGTTCGTCCACATCCCCGGTCTCAAGGTGGTCATCCCTTCGACGCCCTACGACGCCAAGGGATTGCTCGTGGCGGCCATCGAATCCGATGATCCCGTCATTTTCATGGAACCCAAGCGCCTGTACCGCGCCATTAAGCAGGAGGTGCCCGATGGCAAGTTCACCATTCCCCTGGGCAAGGCCAAGGTCCTGGCCACCGGGGAACATATTACCGTCGTGTCCTACGGTGCCCTGGTGAGGGAGGTTCAAAAGGCCATGTCCCTGGCCAAGAAGACCGGAATCTCAGTGGAGCTTATCGATCTACGCTCCATCTATCCCATCGACCGGGAAACCATCACCCGTTCCGTGCAGAAAACCGGTCGCTTTCTCTCCGTCACCGAAGGACCCCGCACGGCGGGTGTGGGCGCGGAACTGATGTCTATCGTCAACGAAGATGCCTTTCTCAGTCTGGAAGCACCGCCCACCCGCCTGGCTGGATTCGACACGGTGCCGCCGCTGGCCCAGGGTGAACATCATTATCATCACAGCCCCGAACGGATATTTTACGAGATCAAAAAACTGGTCGAATACTGAAACACCGGCCGTCCGGTTGAGCAGATTGATTGACAGGAGTTACTTATGCGCTTTGTTTTCAATTTTCCCGATATCGGTGAGGGGATCTCCGAAGGCAAGATTTTGCAATGGTATGTGCAAAAAGGACAGCAGGTCGAGGCCGGTGACCCCCTAGTGCAGATGGAGACGGACAAGGTGGTGGCCGATATCCCCTCACCCCGCGCGGGCGTGATCGTGGCCCGGTTTGGCAAAGAAGGTGAAACCATCAACGTGGAAGATCCGCTGGTGGAGATCGAAATCGAGGGTGTGGCAGGGGAGGAGGCCCGGGAATTGGCCCGCGAAAAACCCAAACCGAAGAGAGCGGAACCGGTCGAGGAGAAAGGATTTGGCGTGGTCGGAACCCTGGAAGTGGCCGGCGACGCGGCCCATTTGCCGGCCAGCGATGAGGGCGCGCCGGAGCCGGGCGCCCGGGCCGAGCATCGGCGCAAGGCACTGGCCACACCCGTGGCGCGCGCCATGGCCCGGGAGATGGGGCTGGATATCGATGAGGTCCGGGGCACGGGTCCCGGCGGCCGGGTGACCAAGGACGACATCCGCAAGCATCATCCCGCCCCGATCGAAGCCGCCGTAACCGCTGAAGCCCCGCCGCGCGTGGAATACGAGTCGCTATCCCAGATTCGCAAGGCCATCGCCCGCAATATGATCCAGTCCAAGCACAACGCCGCCCACATGACGGTCATCGACGAGGTGGAGATCTCGGAACTCATTGCCCTGCGTGAGCGCTACAAATCCGAATTCGAGGCCCGCGGCGTGAAACTCACTTACCTGCCATTCATTCTCAAGGCCGTCACCAAGGCCCTGCAGCGAAACAAGTCCCTCAACAGCGAAATGGACCTAGACAACAACCGGATGATCTACAAGAAGTACTACAACATCGGCATTGCCGTGGACGCCCCCGACGGGCTCGTGGTACCGGTCATTCGCGACGTCGACCGCCTGTCGTTCATGGATATCGCCCGGCATCTGGCCGAGCTGGCTGACCGGGCGCGGGAGCGGAAGCTATCCATGGACCAGTTGAAGGACGGCACCTTCACGGTGACCAATTACGGCGCCCTGGGCGGCCGTTTCGGCATCCCGGTCATCAATTATCCGCAGACGGCCATCCTGGGTGTGGGCCGGATCGAGAAGAAACCGGTGGTCAAGAATGATCAGGTGGTAATTGGCCGGACGCTGCCCCTGTCCATGTCGGTGGACCACCGCATCGTCGACGGCGGCGACGCCACCCGCTTTCTCAACGACGTGATGCGTTTTCTGGCCGATCCGGCCGGCATGCTCATCCTGTAGGCGGCCGGCCACGTTTCAGTCGTCGCGAAGCAGCGGACGGCAGGCACTGAAAAGCTGAAACAGAATAGATGGAGGAAAATCATGGATTACGATCTGGTCATCATCGGTTCCGGTCCGGCCGGTTATGTGGCGGCCATCCGGGCCGCCCAGGTAGGGCTCAAAACCGCGGTGATTGAAAAGGATACTATCGGTGGTATGTGCATCAACTGGGGCTGTATCCCCACCAAGGCCCTGCTGGAGAGCGCCAAATTGTTCCAGCGGATTCACGACGCGTCGCAGTTCGGTATCGACGGCATCGAAATCCCCAAGCTGCAATTCAACTGGAAAGCCGCCAAGCGGCGGGCGGACGGCCTTGTCCAGCGCATCAGCCAGGGCGTGACTGATCTGTTGCAGCAAGGCGCCGTGGACATCATCCGCGGCACGGCCAGTATCGTATCACCCACAACCATCAAGGTAGACAAGCGCCTCATCGAAGCCGCCCATATTATCATCGCCACCGGTTCCGTTCCCGAAAAAGCGGCTTATCCGGTCCCAGACCATTTCGTGGTGGAGATTCGCGAATTTATGGCTCTCGAGGACATTCCGGCGCAACTGGTGGTGATCGGCCGCGGGGCCACGGCCATGGAGCTGGCCCAGCTGATCAAGATGTCCGGCCGTATCGTGACGCTGGTGGTCAACGGACAGACGCTCCTGCCGGGACTGGATCCCAGCCTGGAAACTTTCGCCCGGGAACAGTTGGTCAAAGACGGTGTCAACGTCATCATGAACGCGACCATCACCGGCCATTATGACGACGGGATCCTGGTGGGAGAACGAAAAATCGCCTGTCAGAAAGTGCTCAACAGCGCCTTCCGGCGCGCGGTGCTGCCCGACATGAAAATCGAGCTGGCCACACACAAGGGCTTTCTGCAGGTTAACGAGCAGTGGCGGACCAGTCAGCCCACCATTTATGCCGTCGGGGATGTCAACGGGCACAGCTTTACGGCCCACGTGGCCTCGGCCCAGGGTCTGGCCGCCGTAAATGCCATCAAGGGCATCCCGCCGGTCGGCCATCCGGCGCACTACCCACTGAATGTGTACTCCATGCCGGAAATCGCCCAGGTGGGCTTCACGGAACCCCAGCTGCAGGAAATGGGCACGTCTTACAAGGTGAGCGAGTTTCCGCTGACTGCCAACGCCAAGGCTCTCATCGAAGGATATCGGGCCGGTTTTCTTCGTCTTCTTTCCGAAAAGCAGTACGGTGAAGTGCTGGGGGTGCAGATCGTGGCGCCTAACGCCACGGATCTTATCTCGGAGGCGGCCACTCTGATGGCCTTCGAGGGGACCATCTACGATCTGGTCAAGGTTGTACACGCCCATCCCACCGTTTCCGAGGTATACATGGAAGCCGGTTTTGCCGCCCTGGATCAGGCCCTGCGCAGGTAGAATCCCTGTCACACGTGACCGACAACGGCGGGCTCCTCTTCCGCTTCTTGCTCCGCGGACCCAAGGTGAAACATAAGATCAACCATGATGCTGGAAATCAGAGACTACGACCTGGCGGACCGACGGTTACTGGAAGATACCGAAACAGCCTTTGCCCATCTGGTCTGGCGGCCGGCGCAGACGGTCATCGTCATCGGCAAGGGGAACAAGCCGGAATTGGCCGTTTTCGCCGAGACCGTCCTGGTGGACGGTGTTCCTGTTCTGCGACGGCCCTCCGGGGGTGAAGCCGTGATCCTTTCGCCGGACATGCTTTGTGTATCTTCGGTCCACAACTCGGAAATTCAGCAGCCTTCCCGCCTCTACTTCCGGCATTACAACGGACTCATCATGCATGCACTGCAAGCATTGGAAATCACCGGCGTCGGTCACCAGGGCATTTCCGATCTGGCGGTGGATGGCCGGAAGATCCTCGGCTCATCCATCTATCGTAACAAGAACCGTGTTTTCTATCACGCCGTGCTTAACGTGGCTGGCGGCAACGATCTCATGGAGCGCTATCTCTGCATGCCCCAGCGGGAGCCTGATTACCGTCTCCAACGTTCTCACGCCGCATTCGTAACCTCGTTGCGCGGACTGGGATACCAACTGGATCTCGAATCTCTGCAGCAGCAAATCTCTTTGGAGTTTGACCGCTCCGGAATGGTAAGCGGAAACAACGGAGCGGCCGGATTGTCGTCAGCATCCCCCTGACGCGCACCAGGGACGTCTGTTCCGGCGAATCATTCCGCTTGCCCCTGTTACAAGCCTCATCAACCAGGTAAATACGAAAAGAATGTCTTCTCTTTCATCGGGCCATGCCCGTCGATGCCGTTCGTAATTCCTCGATGACAACAGCCGGCATCCAGTATAAATCATGACGACCGTTCCGGCAACGGGACAGCCGGTCCACCAGCGTCGGGTAATCCACAGGCGTCTTTGTAAATGTCGGGTAAGGCGACCGGTTACTGGTGAAGAACAAATAGCGACCATCCGGTGTCACTTTCGGGCAATAATCGAAACTGGATGAATTGACCCGCGCGCCCATGTTGATGGCCTGCCGCCAGGTACCGTCAGCGTTGCGGAAACTGATCCAGAGATCCCCGCTCCCCTGGCCGGCGCCCCAGCCGTGGGAAGTATAGATGATGTAGCTGCCATCGGCGGCGATGAATGGATTGTAATCGTCAGCAGCCGTATTGACATTGGCCCCCAGGTTCGCCGGAACCGACCAGGCACCCTCGAAGTAGCGGGTCAGGTACAAGTCCTCCCCACCGAGTCCGCCATCATGGCTCGCGCAAAATATCAGCTGCCCGTCCGCCGTCAAGGATGGATAGAACTCGTTACGGTCTGTATTTAGGGGCGCCCCCGGATTGACGGGTTTCCCCCAGTCGCCGGTTGATCGCTCCACGTACCAGATGTCGTAGTCTTTGGGTTCGCTCTGCCCGGCCAGGGGGCGGTTGGAGACAAAATAGAGCCGCTGCCCATCCGCTGCGAAACACGGCTCGAGATCACCATAGCACCCGGAAAAAGAAGCGACGGTCGGCGGCAACCAGCGTCCATTCTGCCGCTTGACCATCATGATGACCGGAAACGAAGGGCCGAGCTGGGTGTAGTAAAATTCATCGCCGTCAGGGGCGATGGCCGTATCCCGTTCGTCATGGGCCGTGGAAATGATATCGGGAGCGAACACTGCTGGCTCGGCCGCCGATGGGGGCGTTTGTCCCACGTAGTCGCCTTCAAGGACTGGGAAACTGGTCATACCAGGGGCAGGTGATGAGGTAAGCGGTCCGGTTCCGCAGCCGACCAGCAGGACGGCCGCAAGTAGCCAGGAGATCTGTTTCATGATGGACTCCGTTCGTATTTTTCTTGGGCTGAACTTTGTCCAGCCGGCTATTTTACCCCCACGGGTCGGGAAATCCTACCCTGTTTTCTGTGTCAAAATGGATCGATGGACTGATCGGACAATGACCAATCCCCTCATCCCCAATCTCAGGCTATTCGGCACCCGTTAGCGGCCATCACTGGATGGTTGGAAAAAAGAAACTTTTTGGTTGATTATTTAATAGTTCTTATTTAAACTATTTATCACCATTTTACTTTATCGGAGTGTCAGATGCAGAATGAGACACATCGCCGCGCCCGCCGAATCACCGGCTGGATCGCCGTCGTAGCGGGGACCCTGGTCGCCGCCCTATGGGCCTTTTGGGGCATCATCGAAAATTTTCATGAGGGATGGTTTCCGCCCACTTTGGCCGAGCGCCTTTTCTACATGATGTTGTACATGAGTCCCATGCTCTTTTTTATGGGTCTGCCCCTGCTGGCGGTACGCTGGCCAAGACTGGGAGCCATTGTTTATTTCGCCTTGAGTGCACTTTTTTCATTTTTGGTCTTACGTGAGCGATGGGAACGCCTGGATGCGGCCATCCTGCTCAGCTGGCTGCCTGTGACCCTGGTTCCGGTCATCGCGGGTTTGCTGTTCTGGTTCGGGCGGCCCCAACCCCGTCGCTGGGCGTACCGGACGATTATCGGAATTCCGCTGCTGGTGGTGCTCTTGGCTGGTGCGGAACCCGCCTGGCGGGTGGCTCACCGTGTGGATGACGGTAACCGGAGCGCCCGTCTGATTGAGGGGCATGGGATTCGCCTGATCTGGGCGCCGGCCGGGCCCGGCTGGGCGAGAACACCGCAGCAGACCGGCGATTGGGAAGAAGCACGTTGCATTTGCGCCCGGTTGACCAACGACGGCACCCGCTTGGCCGATGAGGAATTGAACATCTGGCGTCTGCCGACGGTGGATGAAGTGGTCCGCTCCATGACCCGGGCTGGAAAAAACGCCGGTGGTGTGTGGAATCCGGAATCGGCGACCGCCAGGTACGACGTTTCGCCCGACAAGGAATCGCCGCTGTGGGATACGACTTCCGGCACCATTTATTACTGGACAGCCACCAGCGCTGGTTCGGATAAGGTCTATGCCATCGTTTACCACGGTGGGGTGAATGACCTGCGCAAGGACCAGCGGCTGGGCAGCCTCGGTTTCCGTGCGGTTCGCACACCGACCCTCTCCGGGGAATAGAGAGCTGCCGCGACAAAGCTACGCCTGATGC
>JAFGRT010000112.1 GCA_016935015.1 Acidobacteriota bacterium
CGGTATTCGGGCGGCAGTTCGGTGACGGGGAGCAGGTAGGTGCGGCCGCGGCGTTCCGTGGACCGCAGCCAGTGCCGCAGCGGTTCGAAATCGGCCCGCTGCGGCGGCAGCTCCAGCACCAGGTCGAGGTCGGCCGGCGCCGTCGCCACAAAGTCACGCCAGCCGGTGGCCGGCACCCGCAGGAAGAAATGGGCGCCCGTGGCGGTGGCGCGGCTTTCGCGGAAATAGTTAGCCCGGGTCCAGTACGAATCGTGCGGTGGCCAGGCCTCGGCCAGGCGGTCCCAGTCGGCCGAAACCGGCGGCTCCGCCGGGCGGAACACCACGCGGAACAGGCCGTGGGGACAGTCCGCCCGCAGGCGGCGCCCCAGTTCCGCGAAGTCGGCCCGTACCGCCGTCAGGGACCGGCCCCGGATCTCCAGCGTCGGGCTGAGGGCCAGGCGGGGCATCGCCGCCGCCAGGTGCTGGGACCAGGCGACGTCGTCCAGGTCCAGTTCCAGCAAGCGGATGAAGGGGTGAATGCCGTCGGGAGCGGGAAACGGCTCAATGTCGGTGTAGTATTCGCAGCCGAGGCGCTCCTCCAGCCGCGTCAGGCCTTCCAGCAGGCGGACCTGGTCCCAGGTGTCGCTGCCCAGCAGGGTGTAGGGCGGGAGGGGCATGAAGCGCCAGCCCTGGGCCAGGGCCCGCGTGCGCAGGGCGGTGCCGGGCAGCAGACTGAGCAGGAAAACCACCGTTGCGGCGGCCAGCTCGCGGTCGGCCAGCCATTGCAGGGTGCGAGTGAACCCGGTCAGGTCGTCGTCGGGCAGGCCCAGGATGACGCCGATCTCGACACCGATTTCCTCCCGCTGCAGGGCGCGCAGGCCCTCTTCGAAGCGGGGCAGGTCCAGGGTGCGCCCCACGCCGGCGCACACCGGCCGGTGGATGGACTGCAGGCCTGCTTCCACCGAGCAAAAGCCGGCCCGGCGAAAGGCCCGGGCCCGTTCAGGCGTAATCCCCTCCAGCCGCGTTTCTGTGTGCAACGGCAGCCCGACACGGTTCCAGGCGGCCAGGCGGGGGAGGCGGTCGTCCAAGGTGGGCAACACATTGAAGGATGGATCGATGAAGTAAATGTCCGTCACGTCGTCGCGGCGCTGCGCCCAGCGGAAAAAGTGATGGAGATGCTCGTCACCGTGATGGCGCAGACCATGAAACTGCTTGGAATAAAAGCAGTACTGGCATTGGTAGGGGCAGCCGCGCATGGACTCCACGAAGCAGGTGCCGTCGAAACCGGGCGGAATGATGCCCGCCGAGTAGGGGTCGGGCATGTCCGCCAGCCCGCTGAACAGCGGCGCCTCGATCCGCACCGGCCGTGGTTCGTCGTGGTGCAGGGCGTCCAGGGCCAGGGGCAGGCCCGTCTCTCCCTCGCCGCTGACCAGGGCGTCGACCACGGTGTTTGTCCACCAGGGTGAATCAGGGGTGATCTCGGGGCCGCCCAGGAGGATACGGGTACCCGGCCATCGGTATTTGACTTGCTCCGCCAGCCACAGCGAACGCTCGATGTTCCACATGTAACATGTCAGACAGAGGATGTCGGAGCGCTGGTCTTCGATCGCCCGCAGTAAAGCGGCATCGCCGGCGAAGGTGGCGGTGGGCATGTCCAGGACCTGGGGCTCCAGGTCCGGGTAGAGGCCGCTCCGGCGCAGCCAGCCGAGCACGTATCCGGCGGCGATGGGCACGTTCTCCCGAGCATAGTCCGTGCCCATGTCAGGCACGCCCAGTTGGACCCATAGCAGTCGTTGCGGATATGTCATGGTGCGTCCGGAACGGGAAGGCGGCGTTGCGATCCGGCGGCCGCCAGGATGGCTTCGGTGCGGTGAATCATACGTCCTCGGGCAGGTGGATGCCGTATCGGGCGGCGTGTTCCCGCAGGCGTTGGATATGCTCGTCGTCGGCCTGGTGCAGGCGTTCGAACATCTCCCGCCACGGCGGCGATTCAGCCAAAGACTGGACTTGCACGTGTTTTTCAGCCAGGGAATATTCGATGCCGAAGGCCAGGGCCATGGCCGCCTGGATGGAGACGTCGCCGTCCCGGGCGATCTCCTGCAGCCGGGCCAACTCGGCCAGAGCAGTGGCGAGATGAGCCGGGTCTTCGGACAATTCAACCGCAGCCGTTTCCGGCGTCAGCTGCGGCCGGATATCCGTCAGCAGGGCGGCGTGTTCGGCCTCGTCAGCCGCCATGCCCTGCCAGAATTCGGACGCGTCTTCCCGCTGGTGGAACCGCCGGGCGAAGGTGGCGTACAGGGCACCGACCTCCTGCTCCACTGCGATCAACTGGTCCAGATATTCCTGTATGGTCATATGGGCCCTTCCCGGGGCGATTTTGAGTTTATCATAGCGCAATCGGCGGCCGGGGGCAAAAATTTTGAGCCTCTCTCGCAAACGGGAATTCTTTCCGGTACCCTTTCAGTTGATGAATTTCAGGATCTGCGGCGCGTTCCGTTCCGGCGTCGCCGGCACTTCGCGGGGGTAACCCAGAATCAGCGGCGCCACCACCTGGTCGCCGGGTGTCAAGCCCAGCTCCGCCCGGATGTCGGGGGCCTCGATGCAGGCGCCCAGACCGATCCAGCAGGAGCCCAACCCCCGGGCCGCGGCGCCCAGCATGAAGTAGGCGGCGGCCAGGGCCACGTCCAGCGGACCGGTCTTCAGTGCCTTTGGGCATGCTATCAGGATCAGGCAGGGTGCGTCGTAGAACACGTTGAAGTCCGGATCACGCAAATACGCCTCGTAGCGAAGGGCGAAATGATTCGGGTGGGCTTCGATCCGGGCCAGCAGGCAGGCCTTGCTGTGATCGGACAGCCGTCGCAGCCACTCCCGGTTCTGCACCACCACGAAACGCCAGGGCTGGGTGTTGCCGGCGCTGGGTGCCAGGGTGCATTCCCGCAGCAGTTCGTGGATGATGTCCGGCGCCACCGGGCGGTCCTCATACTGGCGGACGGAACGCCGCCGTGCCAACAGTTCCTGAAAATCGATCATTCGTCGCTCCTTATCGTTTTGGTCCCGGTGTGGCGCCGCCACCCGAACAGTGGGTTCCCAGCCGGGATGATTGACAGGTCCAGCTTCATCCGGACGACTTCGGATTTCCTGTCTTTCTTGAAACCGATCCACTCGAACCGGCCGCAGAACCGGAAACCGGGCTGTGGTGAAAGTGGATGCTCTTCTCGTGAACGGGCGAGAAGGAAAAGTGGCCCCGGCAGGCCCGGCCGCTTCCGCAAGCACTATACCCCGGCGAAGATGGTCCGTAAAGCCCCTTTTCACCGAAACGCCTGGGCATGGAGCGGGGCTGTGTTTCACTTCCGGCCGCGGCCATCATAAAAGGCTCGGCCGGAAACCGGACCGGGAATCTTTCATCTGAAACGGTAGCGAGAAAGTCGAATCGCCGACCGGCGGGTGGGACCATGATAAATATGTTTGGCACCAACGGCGCAGGGTTGGATAATGGTGGTACTCGACATCAGCGGAATCTCGGCAGTGGCGCACGGGACCCGGTGCGGCGGAGGGATGGCCGGTCGATGCGTTGAAATCAGCCGTTGTATCCGCCGGGGTCCGCGGTGAATGATACTCACGTCTTTACGCGTTTCAAACAAGGAGGCATCGCATGAAACTCAGTGCCCGCAACGTTCTGAAAGGTGTCGTGAAGGAGGTAATCCATGGTGTCGTCAATTCCGAGGTAACGGTGGAACTGGCGCCGGATGTGCGCGTCACGGCCATCATCACCAAGACGTCGGCCGAAAACCTGGAGCTGAAAGCCGGGAACATGGTCTACGCCGTCATCAAGGCGTCCAATATCATGATCGGCACCGACTGACGTCCGCTGCGTCGAGGATTGAGGCCGCAGGCGCAAGCGGCCGGCGGCCGATGGCGACCGTGCCGAAGGGACAAACAAGGAGGCCAGCATGAAGAAACCCGACCCTGAATCCGCCCCGCTCATCGGACTGTTGTTTCAGGAGGGCACCAAATATCACCGCGACGCCTTTCCCGTGAGCCAGCTGGATTACCTGACCTATTCCGGTCCATTCAAGGAGTATCCTGACGCGAAGGTCGTCCGACCCCTCAATCCCCAACCGCCCGACGCCCCGGGCAACCTATGGGTCCTCCTGGCCCAGCGCCGTTCGCGGCGGGCATATACGGGGGAGAAAATCGCCTTCCGGACGCTTGAATCCCTGCTGTGGGCCACCCAGGGTGTTACCGCCCGGCCGGGCGGGTACCTGCTGCGGACCGCCCCGTCGGCCGGTGCCCTCTACCCCGTGGAGTCCTACGTGCTGGCCCACGCCGTGGATGACATCGACCCCGGGCTGTACCATCTGAACGTGCGGCGCTGGCAGCTGGAGCAGATCCGGGCGGGCGATCTGGCCGTGGAGTTCGCCCGGGCGGCGTTGGACCAGGGCATGGTGGCGCGGGCCGCGGCCACCGTCGTCTGGACGGCCGACATCGGCCGCTGCGCCCGCAAATATGGCCAGCGGGCCTACCGCTATATCTATCTCGACGCTGCCCACATCGCCGCCCATCTCTATCTGGCGGCCGAAGCCCTGAACCTGGGCTGCTGCGGCATCGCCGCCCTCTACGACGAGGAAGTGAATGATCTGGTGGGCATCGACGGCGTCAACGAGACCGTCGTCTACATGGCCACCGTGGGGCCGACGCGCGACTGACGCGGGCCGCGGTCAATGCGTCCAGCGGTCGTCGTCCTTTTTACCCTGATATACCTTGAACTTGCGACGGTACCACCAGCCCTTCAGGCGGAGGTATCCGTACTTGAGGTCCGGCAGCATCGTCTTCCGCTTGAGAAAAAGGTAGCCGAAGGCTGCACCGCCGACATGGGCCAAGTGGGCGATTCCGTCCCGTGGTCCCTGGATGGAGAGCAGCAGCTCGAAAATCACCAGTCCCACCACCAGGTATTTGGCCTTGACGGGGATGACGAAAAAAAGCAGCAGGGTACGGTTGGGGAAATAGAGGGCGAAGGCCAGCAGGATGCCGTAAATGGCTCCTGAGGCGCCGACCACCAGAATGAAGTCGAAGGGATTGGTCAGCAGGCTGCACAGACCGGCGCCGATACCGGTGAAAAAATAATAGCGCAGGAAGCGGTTGGGGCCGAGGACCTGCTCCACTTCCGGTCCGAACATCCACAGGATGAACATGTTGAACAGGATATGGAAGATCCCTTTCCCGTGCAGGAACATGTAGGTCACCAGGCGCCAGATCTGAAAATCCTGGGTCACCTTGACCGGGATGAGGGCCAGCCAGCCGTCGATGTAGCCCAGCTGGTTGATGGGGGTCAAGGTGCGATCGATGGTTAGCAGGATGAAAACGCCGATATTGGCAAAGAGCAGGATCTTGACCATCGGAGTCAGGCGAGGTCCGAAACGGATCTGGGTCTGGTAGCCGTAGCCCATAATGGTTTACTATAGCCTACTCGCCGAGAATTGACAAGCGGGAACGCGCGGTGGTACGGCGGCCAAGGGGCCCGCCGCCATCGCGATGACCGCCGGCGGCTCCGGGAAACCGATCCCGCCGGAGGGCGGATAACCGGAAAATCCTGTTGCAATTAGGTAAAGGCTCGGCTAGAATCGGGTATTCATACACCCTGTTAATCTCCGGGAGGAAAAATGAACGAAACCATGGAAGCCCTTGGCATGATCGAAACCAGAGGTTTTACTGCCATGGTGGAAGCGGCCGATGCAATGGTGAAAGCCGCCAATGTGGTCCTGGTGGGATACGAGAAGACCGGGGGCGGCCTGAATACGGCCATCGTGCGGGGTGACGTAGCCGCCGTCAAAGCGGCGACGGATGCCGGCGCCGCCTCGGCCCGTAAAGTGGGGGAACTGATCGCCGTGCACGTGATTCCGCGCCCACACCAGAACCTGGACGAGGTGCTGCCCATCCTGCCGCGGAACCGGGTCAAGAAGGTCTGATCTTTCCGGAGTCTGCCCCGGGCTCACGCTGTACCGGGCGACCGGGGCTATGGTTGCCTATGATCATCGGAAAAGTCCGCGGGACAGTCGTGGCCACGCGCAAGGACCCCAAACTGGAGGGCCGGAAGCTGCTGGTGGTGGAGACCGTCAACGTGGCCAGCGGCGAGGTGTCCGGTTACGTCGTCGCCGTGGACACCGTGGGGGCCGGCGCCGGTGAGATGGTCCTGTGCGTCAGCGGCTCCTCGGCGCGCATGTCTTCGGGCATGAAAGACCACCCCGTGGATACGGCCATCATCGGCATCATCGATGCCATCCAGCTGAACACCTGATCGGAATGCCACTCCGCCAACCGAGATAACAATAAAATCGTCACGCCGGGCGCGAATCCGGCGGAACGTGCCGAGACAACGTGACCAGCATTTCCTACGAGCATCTTTTACAAACCATCGCCGCCGCCGGCGTGGTGGGCCTGGGCGGTGCCGGGTTCCCCACCCATCTCAAGCTGCGGCCCCGGGTGAAGACCGTCATCATCAACGGCGCCGAATGCGAGCCGCTGCTGCGGTGCGACGCCTTACTGCTGCGGCACTACGCGGCGGAGGTCATGTCCGGCGCGGCCGTGGTGGCGGAAGCCACGGGCGCCGGCGAAGTGGTCCTGGCCATCAAGCACAAAAACAGCGACTTGGCCGCGCTCTACGACAAGCAACCCTGCCCGGTGGATTTCCGCGTGGTGCTCATGGACGATGTCTATCCCTCGGGCGACGAGTTTTTCATTATCCGCGACGCCTGCGGCGACATCCTGCCGGCCCGGGCCATCCCGGTGGAGCGGGGTTACCTGGTCAGCAACGCCGGGACGTTCAGGGCCATCCACGACGCCGTACGGGGTGTGCCCCTGACCCATCGGCTGGTGAGCGTCTGCGGCGCGGTGCATCGGCCGGTAACAGTAGAAGCGGCAGTGGGTACACCGCTGGCGCGCCTTCTGGCGGCGGCGGGTGGTGAGAGCATCCCTGCTGCCCGGCTGTTGACGGGTGGGGTCATGATGGGGGCCCTGGCCGAGCCCGACGACGTGGTCACCAAGACCACCGCTGCGGTGGTCGCGTTGCCGGCCGATCATCCGGCCGTGCTGGAGCGGGTCCGGCCGCTGCGCTATTCGGTGCGCATCGCCGAACATTCGTGCTGCCAGTGCCTGAAGTGTACGGAGTTGTGCTCGCGTTTTCTCATCGGCCATGAGATCGAGCCGCACAAGCTGATGCGCCTCATCGGCACCGAACGGGATTACCGATTTCTGAGCAGTGAGACGCTCTTCAACTGCACCGGTTGCGGTCTTTGCTCCCTGCTGGCCTGCCCCTTCGATTTGACCCCTCGGCGACTGATTCTTGAAGCTCGCCGGCGCATTCCCCGGCCGAAGACGCCCGATCCCCGTACACCCGTACAACAGCGGTCAGCGGAGTTCTATTTTACGCCTACCGGCCGTCTGCTGCAACACCTCAACCTGGCGATATACGAAGGACCCCATGCTTTCGGTGGGCGCCTTGAACCGCCCCCGAAGTTGCGGATCCTGCTGCAACAGCATGCCGGACCGCCGGCGGTACCGGTCGTCCAGGCCGGGCAGACCGTGGCCGCCGGCGAGCGGTTGGCCGAGGCACCCGCGCCCGACGCCGGCGCGGCGGTCCACGCCCCGGCCGCGGGGCGGGTGACGGAAGTGACGGCGCGGGCGGTGATCCTGTCCACCGGAGACTGACCGGAGCGGGAGCCGGGAACGGTAAAGGGTTGCCTTCCGGCGCCGGTTGCGATTCAATAACCGGGCGTACGGTGCGAACCGCCGCAAGCAAGGAGGAAAAACGAAACATGAACGCTGCCATCGGAGCGCTTGAATTCAACAGTATCGCCCGGGGGATCGAGGCCGCCGACGCCATGGCCAAGGCGGCCGAAGTGGAGATCTTCACCTCCCGCAGCATATGTCCCGGCAAGTATCTGACCCTGGTGCACGGCAACGTGTCGTCTGTAAGCGCGGCCATCCAGGCCGGCCGGGAAGTGGCCCGCGGTTTCGTGGTGGACGAGTTCGTTATTCCCAACGTCCATCCCGAAATCTTCCCCGCCCTGACGGGGACGGCCGATGTGGCCGAGATCCGGGCCGTAGGCGTGCTGGAAACTTATTCCGCCCTGACGGGCATCCTGGCCGGCGACGCCGCCGCCAAGGCGGCCCCCGTCGCCCTCATCGAGGTCCGGGTGGCCAACGGCATCGGCGGCAAGGCGGTGCTGATCCTCACCGGCGACGTGGCCAGCGTGGAAGCAGCCATACGGGCGGGAATCGACGCCATCGCCCATACGGGTCTATATGTGACGTCGGTGGTGATCCCAGCCCCCCACGCCGAGCTGACCCGATTTCTGAACTGACCGCTCTCCGGCCGAGGTCCCGCGTCTGATTCCCCTTCTACCACAGAGGTAAAGCCATGAATCCCTTGTCCCTGCCTGTCGCCACCGGGAACGCCACGTCCGTCGGAGCGGGCATTCTCTTTCTGATTCTGAGCATCCTCAGTTCGGTGATCATCGCCAATCTGCTGCGCTTCAGCGAACACCGGCGCAGCTCCCGGCTGGTGGTCATCGCCGCCAATTACATCACCTGCACCGTGTCCAGCGTGGTCTATGGGCTGTCCACCGGCGGCCTCTCGCTGAGCGGCGGCGTGGCGGGGCTGGGTATCATCACCGGCGTTTCCTTCGCCATGACCTTCTGGCTGATGATCATCGCCATCGGCCGGGTGGGCATCGCCATTCCCGTCTCCGTGACCCGGCTGGCGGTGGTGCTGCCCATTGCGGTCTCACTGGTGGTCTACGGTGAACGACCCAATACCTGGCAGCAGGCCGGACTGGCCCTGGCCCTGGTGGCGCTGGTGCTGTTCGGTCGTTCGGCCGGCGGTGACGGCCGCACGGTCGTCCCGCGCTGGCAGACATTTCTGCTGGTGCTGGGCCTTTTCCTGGGCATGGGCATCAACGGCGTCAACATGAAAATCTTCGAGGAGGAGTTTTCCGTTGACGCCTCGCTGTATGGTTTTCTGGCCTTTCTGTTCGGGACGGCCATGCTCCTGTCCTGGGCGCTGGTGCTGACCCGCCGGCGCGAACGGGTGACCCCCTTCGCCGTGGGGCTGGGTCTGGTGTTGGGCCTGCCCAACCTCCTGTCGTCGGTGTTTTTTATCCTGGCCCTCCGTTATCTACCTGGAATCGTGGTGTTTCCATTGAACGACGTGGGCATTGTCATCGTCAGCGCACTGACGGGGGTGCTGTTCTGGCGGGAAAAGCTGTCCCTTCTCACCCGGCTGGCGCTGATGGTTTCGCTGGCGGCCATCGCCCTGATGAACCTCTGATACTCCACGTCCCCGTCCACTGCCCCGCCTGGACACACATCCCGGCCGGTAGCCCATACCCGGTGTACGACATAGAAGTTGGGGGAAGGGGCTGATGCCCCAGTTTTCGTGCAATCAGGCATGAGATGACCGCACCTTCCACCTTGCCATATCGGGTATTTTGGGCTACTATGTCAGGTTCGGCTGTTTCCAAGGTGTCGACGAATAATAGGTTAAACAAAGAACTTTCACCGGGAAGTGTCACGATGGCGGTTGTCGGTGGATGACCAGGCTTTATCCGTTTCGAGGTGAATCATGGCGAAAAAGGAAAAAGATTCTCTGCCGGGCAAGCAGGCGATGCCCCATCCGTTTGATGAGGAATCCAAGGAGCGATTGCAGCAGCGGGTCGGCCGCATCCACCGCAAACTGCTGGTGTTGTCGGGCAAGGGCGGGGTCGGCAAGAGCACCGTAGCCGCCAATCTGGCCATCTCCCTGGCCATGGAAGGCAAGGAGGTGGGGCTTCTGGACATCGATGTGCACGGCCCCAGCATTCCCGGCCTGCTGGGCCTCAAGGAGGGACGCATCATGGAAGGACTGGACGGACTGGAGCCGGTGAACATGGGCGGCAACCTCAAGGTGATGTCCATCGGTTTCATGATTCAGAATCCCGAGGATCCTGTCATTTGGCGCGGGCCCATGAAGTTTCACCTGATCCAGCAGTTTTTGCGCGACGTAAGCTGGGGCGATCTGGATTTCCTGGTGGTGGATTCACCGCCGGGAACGGGCGATGAGCCGTTGTCCGTGGCCCAGTTGCTGGGGCCCGGCGCCGAGGCAATCATCGTCACCACGCCGCAGAGCATCGCCGTGGATGACGTCCGCCGCTGCGTCACCTTTTGCCGCAAGGTGAATCTCGCCGTGCTGGGTGTGGTGGAGAACATGAGCGGGTTTATCTGCCCCGAATGCGGCGCCGAAATTCAAATCTTCAAGAAGGGGGGCGGCGAGGAAATGGCCCGCCAAATGGACGTGCCTTTCCTGGGGCGGGTTCCGCTGGATCCGACGGTGGTGGTTGACAGCGATGCGGGCCGGCCCTATGTGTATCATCATGCCGAAGCGCCGGCGGCCCGCGCTTTCGCCGGCATCGTTTCCGGTCTGATGGTGAATGAGACCGCTGCCGACGACCCGGAAAAATAGCCTGGTCCCGGATGGATGTTCACCGCGCCGGCCGGTGGGATCTTTTCGGCCGCCGGCCGCAGCGACGGCCTCAGATTGGCAGCGCTCCTTTCCTGGAAAAGAAAAGCGGCCGAATGGAATCGGCCGCCCGATGGAAGAAACCGGGAGATGATCCGCCCGGTTCCTTGGGGGTGTGCTGTAAATCCGTTTGCCCAGGTTCGTCCTAGGATTCTTCCGGTTGCGGACGCGGCGGGAACAGATGATACGCCTCGTTGACAACCTTCACGACCAGCGGCAAAAAGTGCGCCTGCTCCTCCGTCAGCACATCGTGCACCGCGCCGCCCATCTGGCGATGGATGAAGCGGATCTGGACCTCGCGGATGTAGATCTGGAATTGCAGGTGGACGATCTGTTCGAAGTTGGTTTCCCAGTCTTCGGCCAGCACGCGGATTTCCTCCCGGATGGCATGAATCTGCCCATATTTGGCGAACAGGGCGGCATGGGTGTCGCGGCCGATCTGGTCCAGAGTCGTCATCTGCTCGTCTGTCAACTGGACCAGCTCCTTCAGATCAGCCATGAGGATCGCCCGGCGCATTTCGCCCCATTGGGGATCGTCCATAATGTTGTTCAGGAAATCCTCGATGGACAGCGCAGTCAAGTCGCCGAGATCGCCGGGTGATCTTTCCGCACCGAACAGGGCCGGCATCGCCAGCAGCAGCAACAACACCCCCGCGAATACGTGTCGAGATTGTTTCTTCATCGTTCTGACCTCCGTGAAGCAATTGATGCTGACTTAAATCCGGCGAAGTGGGAAAAGTTTCAAAAAATAACGGCCGGCTTTCCCATCCCCCTTTTTCATAGGAAAACCGGCCGTCTCCATATTGGGAGAAATGCGCTGCTTGGTTCTTTTATACCGGTGGACAGCCGGCCATCGCAAGCGACAAAATACGACAAATGGCGACATTCCACCGGATTTTTACGAAAACCACGCTGTTGGGATGGCGCTAAGGAGGGATCGGTACAATCGATGGATAGTTGATAGAATAAATCAGTTATTTTCGGGACACGGTCAGCTACTCGCCGAAACGGTCGCGCAGCAGCCCGTGACGCAGTCCACTGTCACTCACCCGAATGGCCGGAGCGCCGGCCCGCTCCATTACCGCCTGCACGATGAGGGCGCCGGCCAGGATGATATCGGCCCGTTTGGGCGGCATGCCGGGCAGAGAGCGCCGCTGGGCCACGGTGGCGCCACGGAAGATTTCGATAAGATGTTGGATGTCCTGGCGATGAAGACGGAAACCGTGCACGGCGGCCGGGTCGTACGTCGCCAGTCTCTGGTGCACGGCCGCCAGGGTGGTGGGCGTGCCGCCGATGCCCACCAACGGATCGGCGTCGGGAGGCAGCTCCAGGGTCTGAAACTCCTCCGCAATCGCCGTCGTCGCCCGGCGGAACTCGGTATCGGTGACGGGGTCCGATGTCAGGATCTCCTCGGTGAAGCGCACGGCGCCGATATCCAGGCTGTGGCGCCGGATACCGTCATCGCCGCCGAAAATAAATTCGGTGCTGCCGCCGCCTACGTCGAAGACCGTCACATGGTAACCGGCGAACAGGGGATCGCCGGCCACGGCCCGGAAGGAGAGGCGCGCTTCTTCCTCGCCGGGGATCACCTCCACCGCCAGGTCGCAGCGGGCGCGGGCCCGTTCGATGAAATCGGCGGCGTTGGCGGCGGTGCGCAGGGCCATGGTGCCCGCGGCGGCCACGGGCCCGGCGCCGGCAGCGCGGGCCGCGGCCAGGAGCTGTTCCATGGCGGCCAGGGTCCGCTCCATGGCCTCGTCCTGCAGCCGGCCCGTCTGCATGAGCTGCTGTCCCAGGCGGGTGATCTCCACCCGGTCCAGGACGCGCCGCCAGCCGTCGGGCGTCCGTTCGGCGACGTAGAGTTTGACGGAATTGGTGCCGATGTCCATGGCGGCGAATCGAGACATGATCATGTGCTCCCTTGGGGAAGATTGATGCGCAGGCTCACCGAATCGCGTATTGTAGCACATCGTTCCGGGCCGCGCAGGCTTTCCGTCCGCTGATTCGGCTTTTCTGCCGGGCCCGTCATCGCCGGCCCGACGTTTGTCCCGGAAGGTGCTGCCGTTCACCGTTTCGTTCATTTTTCACATGTGGAATAATTTTCTTGACACGCCTAATGTCTCTAGGTATAATACCTAGTAAATCTAGGCATACAGGAGGTGCCGCGCCCATGATTTCCAAAGCCCTTGTGGCCGCATCCACCAAACCGGTCCTGCTGTCCGTCCTGTCGAACGGCGAAATGTACGGTTACCAGATCATCCAGCGGGTCATCGACCTGTCGGGCGGCGTCCTCGACTGGTCCGAAGGCATGCTCTACCCGGTGCTCCATCGCCTGGAGAAGGAGGGCCTCATCCGTTCGCGCTGGGAGATGTCCGAGCAGGGACGGCGCCGGAAATACTATTCCCTCACCGTGTCCGGGCGGCACGAGCTCGAGCAGGAGCGGGCGCAATGGCTGAAGGTGCACTCCGTGCTGTCGAGGTTGTGGACGCCGGCACTGACAAACGACTGAACGAACGACAAAGGAGACCGGAATCATGTTCGATCTGGAACGGGAAATCCGCACGTGGAAGAAGACGATGCATGGCAATGAATCGCTGGAGGACGGCTATGTCGCCGAGCTGGAGGAGCACCTGCGCGACCGGTACGACGCGTTGGTGGAGGGGGGCGCGGCGCCGGCCGACGCCTTCGCCGAGGCGGCCCGCCGGATCGGGTCGCCCGCGCAGCTGGGGGAGGAATATTACAAGACCGACACCCGCGCCCTGACGGGACGCCCCCCGTGGCAATCCCCGCTGTTCCGGAATTACCTGATGGTGGCCCTGCGCAAGTTCCGCCAGCAGAAACTGTACGCCATCATCAACATCGCCGGTCTGGCCGTGGGGCTGGCCTGCTGCCTGCTGATCCTGCTCTGGGTCAAGGACGAGTTGAGCTACGACCGGTACTATCCCCATGCCGACCACATCTACCGGGCCATCACCACCGACCACACCGGCGGTGGGGAGAGGAAATTCGCCGGCTCCCCCTCGCTGCTGGCCGGGTACCTGCTGGACAACTACCCCGAAGTGGAAGCCGTGACCCGCATCCAGGCCGGCTGGCCCGGCTGGAACCTGCACCTGGGCGACAGGCGATTCACCGAAGCGCGCCTGGCGGCGGCCGATCCGTCGTTCTTCGAGGTCTTCGGCCACCGGTTCCTGGCCGGGAACCGGGAGCACGCCTTCGATGACCGCTACTCCATCGTGCTCACCGAGTCCCTGGCCCGCAAGTGCTTCGCCGATGAAGATCCCCTGGGCCGTACCATCAAGATGTCCGACACCGATCTGACGGTGACCGGGGTCGTGGCCGATGTGCCGGCCAACTCTCATATTCAGTTCGATTATGTGTTTCCGGCCGTCAACATGGCCGACTGGCGCGAGTCGGACATGGAAAGCTGGTCCTACATCCAGTTCGCCACCTACCTGCGCCTTAAGCCGGGGGTGGACGCCGAAGCCTTCAGCGCCCGGATCAAGGATCTGGTCAGGCGGCATGCTGCCGATTCGCCCTACACCCTGGAACTGCAGGCCCTGGCCGACGTCCATCTCCAATCGACCGGGATCGAGAGTTGGCCCATGGAGTACCCCCATGCGGGCAACATGATCTATGTTGTTTTGTTCAACGCCATCGCCCTCTGCATCCTGGCCCTGGCCTGCATCAACTACATGAACCTGGCCACGGCCCGGGCCGTGACCCGGGCCCGGGAAGTGGGCATCCGCAAGACCGTGGGCGCCGGCCGCTGGGACCTGGTCAAGCAGTTTTACGGCGAATCGTTCCTGATCACCGGTGTGGCCATGCTGGCCGCTGTGGGCCTGGTGCTGCTGGCGTTGCCGGTCTTCAACCGCCTGTCGGGCAAGGAGCTGGATATCCTGTATCTGCTCCGGCCCTGGAACCTGCTGGGCCTGCTGGGGCTGGGCCTGGTGACCGCCCTGGTGTCCGGGTTGTACCCGGCCGTGCTGCTGGCGTCGTTCCGGACCACGACCGTCCTGCAGCAGCAGTCGCCCCGCACCGGCGGGGGCGGGAAGGCCTTTCGCAAGCTGCTGGTCATCAGCCAGTTCGTGTTCACCTCGGTGCTGCTGGTGGTCACCCTGACCATTTATCTCCAGCTGCGCTTTGTCCAGACCGCCGACAAGGGCTATCACAGCGAGGATATCATCGCCTTCGCCTCCTACGGCTTTCTGGGCGAAAACTGGGACGCCGCCCGCCAGGAATTTCTGGCCGACCCGCGGGTGATCACCGCCGCCCAGTCCTTCCCCCTTACTTACCGGGCGCAGGGCCGGGACGACGCCCGCTGGGAGGGGCAGCCGGCCAATCAGAAGGCGACCCTGTTTCCAATGGGCGTCCGCTGGGATTTCCTGGAGCTATGGGACATCGAACTGGTCGGCGGCCGGTTTTTCACCCGCGATCATCCGGCCGATATCGACAATTACCTGGTCAACGAGAGCGCCGCCCGGCTCCTGGGCTGGCAAGAGCCGGTGGGGAAATGGCTGGAATGGAACGGCCACCGGGGCACCGTGATCGGCGTGTTGAAGGATGTCCATCTCGGTTCGTTCCACCACCCGATCCAGCCCGTGGTTTACAATTTCAGCCGCCGGCCGTTTTTCGCCTGTGTCCGGGTGCAGCCCGGCCGGCTGGAGGGGATGATCCCCTGGTTCCACCAGATGTGGGATCGCTTCGCTCCGGACGAACCCTTCCAGTACTCCATCATCTCCATGAAGGTGGCCGAGGAATATGATCCCGACTGGAAGATCGCCGAGATGATCTTCTACTTCACCGGCCTGGCGGTGCTCATCGCCTGCCTGGGCCTGTTCGGCCTGGCCGCTTTCACCGTGGAGCGGCGGACCAAGGAGATCGGCATACGAAAAATCATGGGGGCGGGCGTGGGCCGGATCGTAGGGATGGTCTGCCGGGAGTTCTCCCTGTGGATCATTCTGGCCAACCTGCTGGCCATTCCGCTGGCCTGGCTGGCCGCCCGGGAGTGGCTGGACCGGTTCGCCTACCGCATCGACCTGGGCTGGGAGATCTTCGCTGTGGTGCTGGCCGCCGCCCTCGGCCTGGCCCTGCTGACGGTGACGGGCCAGGCCCTCCGCGCCGCCCGCGCCAACCCCGTGGACGCCCTGCGCTACGAATAACCCGCCGGCAGTACCCCGCGTTCGCCGAACGCGGGGTACTGCTCCGCCCGGTACCGATCTCCGCAAATCTGCCCGGATGCTGAAGGAAAAGCGGCGCCATCCCGCTCAGTCTGTGACGTTTTTGTGAAATACGCTTGTGTAATATACGGACTTCGGTTACAATAGTACCAACTATACGGCCGTCTTGTTGTAATTACTTACAGAATTCCCCGACACCGGAGTGGCCCATGATCGGCCAGACCGTCTCACACTACCGTGTCGTGGAGCAGGTCGGCAGCGGTGGTATGGGCGATGTCTTCAAGGCCGAAGACACGAAGCTGTGCCGCACCGTCGCCCTGAAGTTCCTGCCGCCCGAGTTCACCCGCGATGCATCCGCGCGCAAGCGCTTCATCCACGAGGCCCAGGCGGCCTCGGCGCTGGAGCACAAGAACATCTGCGCCATCCACGAGATCGACGAGACGGACGATGGCCGCATTTTTATCTGCATGTCCTATTACGAGGGGGAATCCCTCAAGGAGCGTCTGGCCCGCAGCGGCCCGCTCCCTCTGGCGGAGGCCCTGCCCATCGCCCTGCAGCTGGCCCACGGGCTGGCCCGGGCCCACGCCGCCGGGGTCATCCACCGCGACATCAAGCCGGGCAATATCATGCTCACCTCCACCGGCGACGTCAAGATCGTCGATTTCGGCCTGGCCAAGCTCACCGGCCGCTCGCGGATCACCCGCTCGGGGACCACCGTGGGCACGGCGGCCTACATGAGCCCCGAACAGGCCCGCGGCCGGGCGGTGGACCATCGCACCGACATCTGGTCCTTCGGCGTGGTGCTGTATGAGATGCTCACCGGTGTCCATCCCTTTCACAGCGAGTACGAGCAGGCCACCATCTACTCCATCCTCAACGAAGACCCCACGCCCGTTGAGGTGCTGAACCCGGCCGTGTCGCCGGCCGTGGCCCGCCTCGTCAACCGCTGCCTGGCCCGTTCGCCCGACGAGCGCTGGCCCGACATGGACCCGGCCATCCGTGACATCTCGCGGGAACTGGGTCCGTCCAGCGAAGCCAACGCCGGTCCTGTTCCCTCCGGGCCGGCCCGCCGGTCCGCCTTCCGGTCGCTCCGCTGGCTGGGCGCCGCGGCCCTGTTGGCGCTGGCCCTCTTCATCACGCTGCGCGAGGTGGACGTGAACCGGCTGCTGTGGAACCCGTCGCCCGACAAGCTGTCCAGCCAGCCGCCCGCCCCGCTGCCCGCCCAAAAACATGTGCTCCTGTTGCCCCTCGAAGCGGGCGGGGTGCTCGAAGAAACGGCCGCCTTCGGTGAGGGCCTGCGCCAGTTCATGTACCTGCTGCTGACCCAGCTGGAGGGGTCGACGGACGATTTCTGGATCCACCGGGCCGATGTGGCCACGGACAAACCCCTTGACCTCAACGCCATCCAGGCGCAAAAGGGTGGCACCCTGGCCTTGCGCAGCCGGATCTTCCGGCAGAACGGGCAACTGGCTTTTTGCCTGTCCCTGTGGGACATGGCATCCGCCAGGGAGCTCCGCCGGCAGGTCCTGGCCGACCGTTCCTCCAGCCTGTCCACCTTCCGCGACGGGCTGTTGTGTGCGGCGGCGGATCTGCTGGAGCTGTCGCATCCGGGGAAAACCAATGGCCGGATGATCCATGGTGGCACGGCTGATCCGGTGGCCTGGGAACAGTACCTGAAAGGCAGTGGCTTCCTGGATCAGGCCAGGAGGATCTCCGGCGAAACGGATGCCGGACGCCGGCGGCATGTCCTGGGTCAGGCCCGGGAATGTCTTGCAATGGCCACGGAATGGGACGAGCGGTTCGCCCTGGCGTGGGCGGACCTGGGCCGCGCGTGTAAGGAAATGTACGTAGCGGACAAGGATGCGGCAACGGCCACGCAAATCCGGGCGCAGGCCCTGGCTGCCGGCCAACAGGCCGTCGCGGCGGCCGGCGACTACGCACCCATCTGGTACTGCCAGGCCGAAATCCACGCCGGGTTGGGCGATACGGATACCGCCGCCGACGACTTGCGCAAGGCCGTTTCGCTGCACCCGTATTACGTTGATGCCATGAACCGAATGGCACATATCTGTCTGGAATCAGGCCAGGTCACTGAAGCGGAGGCCCGCTGGCTGCAGATCACCGAACTGCAACCGGAATACCCTTGGACGTATGAATTGTTGGGCTGCTATATCTATATGCCCAAAAGCCGGACTACCGACGGCGAGAAGATGTTTCTGGAGGTTGCGGAACTGACACCGGGCAATGCAGGCAATCTGGCCAACCTGTTGGCCGCGCGCTATTATCTGGGAGACGATGAAGGCATCCTGGATGTGGCCCGTCGGGCAGAGGGATTGAAGCCCTACCCGGTGACTCTTAAAAATAACCTGGCTGTGATTTTTTATGGACGCGGCAGGTTCGCTGCTGCGGCCAATCTGTTCCGGGAGCTCATCGACCACGGTTCATCCGAAGTCGTGCCGATACTTTACGGCAATCTGGGCGATGCTCTGCGTCAGCTTCCCGGGCGTATGGAGGACGCCCGGGCCGCCTACGCGGAGGCCATCCGGCTGACGGAGGGCCTGGGCATTGCCGGACCCGTCGATGCCGTGGGCCATGCCCGGCTGGGGACCTGGTACCTGTTGACGGGACAACCGGAACGGGGTCGCCGGGAAGTGGAGGAGGGCCTGAAACTGGGCGGGCAGGACAGCCGGGTGCTGTACAAGAGCCTCCTGTTTTATGAATTGGGTGGCGAGCGTGACCGGGCGCTGCGAATTCTGGAGCGATACCTGAAGAGCACGGATACCATCCAGGAGATGGAGAATGAACCTGATCTGGCCGGTCTGCGCGGCGATCCCCGCTACGGCGAACTCATGGCCGACTACGAACGGTGGCATCAATAGGCCGGTGCAGGCAGGATACGTCGCCCCGGCCAGGGCGTCAGGCCGCGAGATTTCCGATAAGTGGACAGCGGCTTGATCCGCATGCATTGAACCATACAGGGGACGGGAGATGTTTTAGTCATTTTGATGGTGGCCACTCCACCGCGGGAGGCGGGGTGGACCGTCACGCCTAACCAGGAGGGGAACCATGAGGCGAGTTGTTTTCTATTTTTTGATTTTGTTGATGATGGTTGGCGGGGCCACGTGGCTGGCCCAGAGTGAGCAGAGCCACGTGGTCGTCAAAATCAAGGAAGTTTTCGTGCAGGACAAATCGGCGGGACTCGGCTACGAGATCGTGTTGCATCCCCATCGCGACATCAATCCCGGTGATGACGCAGATCCGGTGTATGCCGATGCGGGGTGGGAGATCGAATGGATTCTCGATGAGGCATTCTCGGGATGCGATGTCGAGCTTCATTTTCACAAGGGTGATGCCAAGTTGTTCGATCAGCAGTACAATGGCATGAAATCACTGGTAAAAATCGCGGATCCTGTCCAGATTCAGGAAATGAGGATTAGATGGCTGGAGGTCAAGTATTCCGTAACCATACGGCGTGACGGCAAAATAGTGCATGTCGACGATCCGGAAATGATCATCAAGCCGGGTGGGGGGCCAGGGTAGACCGGGCATGGGGAGATCGGGAATACGGTTGTTTTCGTGGCCCGGCGCCTGATCATTCAGAATAATGATTTCCGACCGGAAGGACCATTCCGGGAGGGCGGGGATCCGCCCCGTCAATCCGTCGGCGAAAGCGAGGTCCATGGGTAAACGTCAGGTTCCAGGCCGGGAACCTGACGCGATCCTCCTTACCATGTTGGCCTGTCGGCCGGTCGAATACCGGGGGGATGACTTTCTTGCGACCTGTGGCCTGTCCGTCCATCTGTATTGCTGCGAATGTCGATGATGGGCGAAAGGTCGCAGGCACGGATGAGAATCAGCGCCACCCTATTCCTGATCCTGACGCTGGCCCTGGCCGGCTGGGGCGCCCTGCCCGGTGAGACGCCGGCCCTGCGCAGCGGGGGCGTCATCGCCGGATTCGACGCCGGCGGCCGGCCCGTCCCTCCGACGACGGACCTTCATGAAAAGCGGCTCCCGGCAACCCCGACCGGAGGGGAACGATTCGTCTGCGCCGAGACGGTGCGGCCTGAATTCCGTGACTATATCCTGGAACTCCTATACCAGGTGGAACCCCATATCCCCACCTTCTACGGACCGGCGCCCGATCCAGACCTGACCATTACCGTCCATGACGACGGCAGCGGCTCCGGCTGGTTCTATTACAACACGGCCGCCCACCGCATCATCATTTCCGCCTATCCGAGCCTGTACGTCCATAGGGACGATGACGGCGACGGGCGCGTCGACGAGGACCCCTTCGACGGCCGCGACAACGACGGCGACGGCCGGGTGGACGAGGATTACGACAACGATCCCGTATTCGACGCCATGCTGGTGCACGAGCTGGTGCATTCCTGGCATGATAATCTGTGGATGTTCGCTTCCTGGGCCGAGGAGGGCATGACGGAATGCGCCACGGAGCTCCTGGCCCATTACCTGCATGCCCATGGGGTCCGGGACATCCGCGATATCTCACCGGAGCGTGTTGCAGGCAAGACCCCCTCCATCAACCTGCTGTACTTCGACATGCTGGAGGAACTGGGTCCGGCGGTCCTGGGGGGGACCCTCTATGCCGGTCACAAGGCCCTGCCGAGCCTCTTCTACCGCTCGGCGGCGGCCCTGTTCCTGGTGCTCTGCTCGTCCCAGGCCGACACCGTCACCGACGACCTGGCCGCCTACACCCTGCTGCGGGACCTGAACGCCGCCCTGCAGACCGTGGAAGGAGGCGTCATCACCGGTGACGTGTTTTATCAGGCCCTGGACGATGTGTGCGACTATTCGGTGGACGGCCTCTGGCCGGTCAGCAGGTGGGTGCAAGGACGATCCGTAACCGCCACCACCTCACGCCCGGGCGCGCAGCTGGGCATCTACACCGCCTATGGGGATTCGCCCGACGGCCTGGTGTTCACGGTGGCCAATCCGTCCTATTTCAATGTATTTGCGTTCGAGCGGGTGGTGGCGGAAGCGGATCCCTGGCAGACCCGGGAAGAGGTGATCGTGGCCGATGGGCCGGTCAATGTGGAGATCACCACCGCCGAGGGGCACCTGGTGTGGCGGTCGGCGCCGGAAGAACCGGTGACCCTGGCCGCGGCGACGGGACTGAACTGGCATCACTTTGCCGACACCGAGCGCTGGCCGGCGGGCTGGTATCGCATTGCCGCCACGGTGGAACTGCCCGGTCACGGTCGGCTGCGTGCCGAAAACGTCTTCCTGGTCCTTGGCCCGGAATACGGGGCCGCTGAACCCCTGGACGAGGCAGACGAGGGGCTGGCCGTGCTGGTGCGGGGGACAGGCGAGACGGTGCCGGTGGTGCGGCCGGCCTGTGGGGAGGATACCGAAGCCGCCTGGCAGGGCGCCTGGTCCATGGTGGTCCGGCCGACGGCTGCGGCCACCGATGCCTTCGTGGTCCGGCTGGCCCTCGGCCGGGAGACACCGCAGCTCAACCTCCCCCGGCCCTGGACCCGGATCGTCCCGTTGCACCACATCGCCTACCTGGTGGCCGACGTGGCCGGTGCGGAGGCGGGCTATACCGGTCTGTCGCTGGTGAATCCCGGCCCGGACATTGCCGATCTGGGGCTCGACTGGTATGCCGAAGACGGCCAGCTGGTGGAATGCGAGGTCAATCCGGCGGCGCGAAGCCTGGTTGGCGGCGAGCAGGTGCTGAATCTGGTACCGGATCTGTTCGCGGCAGCGCCCCGCGCCGGCTGGGTGCAGGTGACGGCGACGCATCCCATCGGTGCGTTTTCGCTGAGCGGCGATGCAGCCGGACTCGCCCTGGACGGCACCCTGGCCCTGGAGGACGTGGCGCGGCAGCTGGTGTTTCCGGCCCTGCGAGTGGAGGACGACAATGTCACCCGCCTGACCGTTGTCAATCCGTTCGAACAGGAAACCATGGTCTGGTTCCAACTCCTCGACAACCTGGGTTATTTCCGGACCGCATCCATCTGGCACACCCTGCCGGCCAAGGGGCAGCTGCGGCAGGACGTGGCGAACCTGTTTCCGGATATCGCCCTCACGGATGAAATGTACGTCATCGCCGCCGCCACCCAGCCCGTGGCCGGCGTGGCGTCCTTTACCAACAGCGAGAGTGTCGCCGCCCTGCCGGCCGTCCGGCTGGCGGCGGTCATGCCCTTCGAACAACCCGAACTGGCCGCCGGAGCGGTGGAACTGGTGTCGGCCCAGTTCGCCCTGGGCGGCGGCTTCCGCACCTGGGTCCAGCTGGTCAATACCGACCTGTTCCTGCCCCTGGACATGCAGGCCCAAATCCTCGGGCCCGATGGTGAGCCCCTGGCCGCGGATATGCTCCTTGAATTTCAGCCCGGCGAGAAGAAGGTGCTGGATGTCGGTGAACTTTTCGGCATCGACGACACGTCCGGATTGCGCGACGGCTGGCTGCGTTTTCGCTGTTCCCACGGCCTGGCTGACGGTGCCGTATTTTTCGGTGACGAAACCGGCCGTTTTCTGTCGGCCCAGGCCCTGATACGGCGAACCCACCGCCGGCTGTTATTCGGCCATGTCTGCCAGGGGAACCAGGGCGGGCTGGACTATTTTACGGGCATCGCCCTGCTGAATCCGTCGGCCGACATCCCGGCCGCCGTCTTCCTGACGTTGCGCAACGCTGGAGGCGAAA
>JAFGRT010000113.1 GCA_016935015.1 Acidobacteriota bacterium
ACGGATTTACAGCCTGCATTTCCCAGGGCGGCACATTCTCCCCCGGGTTCGGCGAACCCGGGGTACCTCGCCGTCTCGCCCCGCGCCTGTCGTGCCCGGTCTGCGCGGGCAGGCCCCCGCCGGCTTCATGCCGGCGGGGCGGTGCTGTTGGTCAGCCTTTCAGGTCACATCATCCGCGCATTTCTCCCTGCGGATTCCTGATTTTCCCAACACTGACCGGAGTGTTCGGGATATGTGTGTCATGGCCCTCCCGGGGCAAGCCCGGCGGTGGCGGTATTCGCCGTTTCGTTACGGCGTAGTCCCGCTTGGCGGGACGAAGCCGGATTCGCACCGCGCCGCTTGGCCGTTGCGTTAAAACAAAGCGGCGTCGTGCCGCCGCACTCCACAGGCTACGTCGTGTATCGGACCGACGCCCGGCTGGCGGCGGTCGTCACTCGTGGCGCAGGGAGTTCGCCGGATTGGCGCGGGCGACCTTCACCGACTGGACGCTCACCGCCAGCAGGGCCACCAACAGGGCCGTGGCCCCGGCCAGCAGGTACACCGGCACGCCGATGTCGGCGCGGTAGGAGAACTGTTCCAGCCAGGTGTTCACCGCCCAGAACGCCACGGGCCAGGCGATGAGATTGGCCAAGACGACCAGTTTCAGAAAATCCGAGGACAGCAGGGCAACGATCTTTTCGCTGGAAGCACCGAACACCTTGCGGATGCCGATCTCCCGGGTGCGCTTCTCGGCGGTGAAGGAACTCAGCCCGAACAGCCCCAGGCAGGCGATGAACGCCGCCAGCACGGCGGCATACCCCAGCAGGTGGCTCATGCAGGCTTCGCGGCGGTACGCTTCCGCGATGCGGTCGTCGAAGAAGGTGTAGACCAGGGGATAATCGGGGATCACCTCCCGCCAGGTCTGTTCCAGGAAGGCGAGGGCCGCCGCCGTGGAGGCGCCGTCGATGCGGACCACCATGTAATGCAGGTTCTTGTCACTCAGCAGCATGATGGCCGGCTCCATCGCCTCCCGGGCCGAATGGGTATGGAAATCCTGCGTCACCCCGACGATGCGCCGCGGCTCTCCGCAGAAACTCACCTCGCGGCCGGCCGCGGTAGTAAAGCCCATCCGCCGCTTGAACTCCCGGTTGATGAGCACACCGTTCACCACGTCCGACGCGAACTCCCGGGAGAAGGACCGGCCCTCATCCAATTGAATATCCATGGTTTTCACGAAGTCATAATCCACCGAGGAGAAATTGACGGACAGATTCAGGTCGGGGTCTTTCCCTTCCCATTGAACATTGCCCGAGCTGTTGCCGAAATATGTGGGCAGCGACTGGGTGGCCGAAACGCCGCGGATGCGGGCGTCGCGCAGCAGGCGCGATTTCAGCACCGAGTAGTTCTCGTGGGGCCCGCTGCGCATGTTGACATACAGCAGGTGGTCCTTGTCCCAGCCCAGGTCCATGCTCAGCATGTGATTCAGCTGGCTGAACACCACCATGGAAAAAATGATGAGTAGGATGGACAAGGTAAACTGCACCACCACCAGGAGTTTCCGGAATGTCACGCCCGCCTTGCCGCGGTGGAATACGCCGCGCAGGGTTTCGGACGGCTGGAACGAGGAGAGGTACAGAGCCGGATAACTGCCGGCCACCAACCCCGTGACCACCGCGGACAGAACAAACCCCGTGAGCAGGATACCCGTGTTGATGCTGCCGAGCAGCGAAATCTCCTTGCCGGATAGGTCGTTGAACTCCGGCAGAAACGCGGCCAGCAGCAGCACGGCCGCCACCAGGGCGAGACCGGCCATGAGAATGGATTCGCCGATGAACTGGCGGATGATCTGCCCCCGGCGGGCACCGGCGACCTTGCGGAGGCCGATCTCCTTGGCCCGGTTGGCCGACCTGGCCGTGGACAGGTTCATGAAATTGATGCAGGCGATGAGAAACACGAACTGGGCCAGGGAAGAGAAAATAATCACATAGTCGATGCTCCCCACCGAAGACCGGAAGAAGTTGGAGTAGAGATGGATGTCCACCACCGGGTAAAGGGCGAGCGTCGCGCGGGTATCGTCGATGTGCCGCTGGTAAAGGTCCCGGATCTTTCCTTGCACGGCTGCGGGGTCGGCCGCCGGGTTCAGCAGCACGTAGGTTTCCAGGTATCCGGTATCCCAGTAATTTTCGTCATAGAAGGGCGACCCGTGCATGTAACTCCACGGCAAGGCGATGTCGAACGTGATGTGCGAGTTGGAGGGCACGTTTTGGAACACCCCGGTGACCACGTAATTGTCGGTGTTGTTAAAGATCAGGGTTTTGCCCAGGGGATCGTCCTCGCCGAAATACTTGCGGGCGATATCGGTGGAGATGACCACCGCCGAGGGCTGATTCAGCGCCGAGTCCTTGTCGCCCCGCACGAAGGGGAAGGAGAACATGCGGAAAAATGACGGGTCGACGGTGGTGATGTCCGGTTCGTAAAACACTTTTTCCCTGTAGCGCACCAGCATGGTGGGCAGGTCGCGGTGACGGGCCGTCAGGGCGATATCGGAATATTCGGCCTGGAGGGTCGGCCCCAGCGGCGGGCAGGTTCGGCAGGAGATCTCTTCGCCGGTGGAGTAGGTGCGGGTGACGGTAGCCAGATAGAGCCGGTCGGCGTTCTCGTGGAACCGGTCGAAGCTGAGTTCGTCCAGCACCCAGAGGGAGATGCACAGGCAGCAGGCCATGCCGATGGCCAGCCCGCTGATGTTGATGACGGAGATGGCCTTTTGCTTGGCGAGATTGCGGAGGGTGATTTTCAGGTAGTTTTTGAACATGAGACAACTCCAGAGCAGCGATGAGAGCATATAAACCGGGATGGACCGGAACGCCTGCCGGAAGTACCACCGCCGCGCCCGGCGCGCCCCTTCCGTTTCGACCAGATCCAGGAATTCCTCGTGGAGGTCCTCACGCATCCGGTGCTGCCCGTTGTACCTGGCCAGCAGGGAAATGACCAATGCACTCAGGCGGGGCGGCTTGACGTCCTTATTCATCGGAACTCCCCTGTCTGGTGAGGCCTTCCGCGGGGATGCCCGCCCAGATGGACTCCTGCAGCGCCCGGGCCTCGCGCAGGGCGAGGAGGCCCTTCTCAGTGATGCCGTAGATCATTCGGCTGCGCCCGCCCCGTTCGCCCGTCGGCTCACTGGGGGTCTTGGTGACGTAGCCCTTGCGCAGGAGCTGGTCCAGAAAATTGTACAGGGTCCCGTAGATAAGATCTTTTTGGGTGACCTCGGCCACTTTGCGGCGGATGGTCACGCCGTAGGCGTCCTTTCCCAGCCGCCAGATAGCGGTCAGAATCAGTTGTTCGGGAACGGAGAGATCTTTCATGTCATATTACTCATTAATTTTCGTACTAATGATTCATACGCTGCCGCAGCGGCAAATGTTCAAAAAATATTCGAGCCGTGACAATGGGAATGCCAAGGGTGGACGTGACGCGTACCGTCGGGAGCCGGGGGTGGACGACCAGGTCCGGCGAACCGCCGTTCAGGGGTGCGGTGGCGAACAGGCTCGGAGTCAGGCCCTACCGGCCGGGGTCAAGGATCGGAAACAGTAGTCAGGGGAGCGGTCGATCATTCCGGCCGCAGCCAGACGCAGCCGGCTGGCGGAACCGGGTCTCGACAGGCTGCCGCGGCTGGCTTCAATGGGGGATCTCCACCAGGTAATTGGCCAGCGACAGGTTGTCCGCCGCGTCCACGCAGCCGTCGGCGCTGATGTCGGCCCGCCCCCAGGGCGCCGAGAACGGCGCGGTGCCCGGGCTGAAGTTTCCCGCCAGAAAATGCTGTAAAATCAGGAGATCCATGACATTCACCAGCGCATCATCGTTCAGGTCGCCCACCGCGCCGTCCAGAGTGATACTAAATTTCCATATGTCGGAATATGGGCCCGGCCCGCTGGCATTGGCGGCCTGAACCCGCCAGAAGTATGTTGTGTCCGCCGCGAAGCCCTCCACCAGGACCGACGTCCCCATAATTCCGGCCTGCTGGTGGACCACATCCTGAAACTGATCATCGGTGGCCACATCCAGGGAATACGCATCGGCCAGGTCGGCCGGATCCCAGCAGAAACGAACTCTGGTCTGCAGGTGGTTCGTATCATCGGGCGGCCTCGTCAGCTGCGGGACGGCGGGCACGGCGGCGGTGATGTTCTGCTGTTCGTTGAGGGCGCCCGGGGTGGCGGTGGGGGTCGTCGACCAGGCAAAGCCCGAATAGCGGCCGGCATGGCCCGCCAGGGCGAAAACCTGGCCGGGGGCCGCCGAACCGATGTCGACGGTGGGCATCTGGGTGGCGTCGCCGTCGAGGGCCGTAAATTCCCCGCCGTAGCTGTGCATCTGGTACTGGATGACGGAGCCGGACCAGGTCACGGCCACACCGCCGAAGCTATCCTGCAGCTGGTCCCCGGTGAAGAAGTAATAATAGAGCGTTACGCCGTTGACGGTGTCCCCCGGGGTGAACTGGTCCAGGGTCAGGGAGAGGTATTCCAGCCCGGTGGCGCCGTCGTAAAAGATGATCCGGTAGTTCTCCAGGTCGGTGACGGACTCGTGGAGGGCGATCTCGATGAATTCCCGGGTCTCATTGAACAGGGATTGACCCACTTGCTTCTGTTCGCCTTCCGGGGCGGCCAGGAGCTCATTCAGCCAGGCGGCGGTGGTGCGTCCGTCCAGCGGCATCGGGCTTTCGGCGACGACCGACGTGATGATGAAATCGAGATCGTCGTTCATCTCCAGGACCATGTAGCCGTTGTCCCACTGCTTGACCTTCAGCGGCATGTGCGTTATCAGGTCATCCGGATTCGTTCTCTTTTGGTTGATATCATCCGCAATGATGATTATCTTTATGCCACTTTGATAGGCATAGTACCCGGGGGCCATGACGGTATGACCGAACTGTTGGCCGGTCTTCTTGTTGCGGACCACGCCGCCCAGCTCTACATCCTCCGCCTGGTCAGACATCTTTGCGAAAAAGTCCCAGGTGGGCTTTTTGTCGGGCCGGGTTTTGAAATTGCGGGCAACACTCAGGCCGCTGGAGCTGCGGACGTTGTCCCCGATGAACTGGGATTGAAATTTCACGTCGGCGCCGGGCATCCCCGGTTCCTCAAAAAAATCCAGCTTGCCCCGGATGAAATCTTCGTCGGTCTGCACCCCCTCACCGGCCGGGCGTTTCATGTATCCGCTGAGTTTCCCCAAGAGGTAAGGATGGGACATCTCGCCGGGCAAATCAAACCGATCGCAATGGAATTTGTCCAACCACTGGATACTGTTGGAAACGGCGGCCGGTGTGCAGGCGTTCAGATCACCGGCGTATTCGGCGCTGGCGGGATTGGCGGTGGCGTCCAGATCGATCAGGGAGACGTGGCCATAAAAGCAGCCTCCAATGAGCTCATCGTCCGCCGGATGCTCCGCCGGGGGCTCGGGCGTTCCTTCGGGCGGCTCTTCACCCGTGAATGGACCGCTGCCGGTGTTGGCCAAGAGCACGTCCACTGTAACATCCACGGTGGTGATCCAGGTGGACGGATCGAAGGGATAAAAGCCGATGCTTTCCAGCACGTGGATGTAGGTTTCCAGGATGGTCCGGCTGCCCTTGGGCGCCATCGCCTTCTTGGAAACGGGATCCCGCCCCGGCGCGCTCAGGGTGGAGAGATTGAAGGGCAGGGTTATGGAGATCCGCTGGCCGGCTTCCGTGGCGGGCGGCAGGTACGCATTGGACACGATGATCCCGAACTCGATGGTGTCCCAGTCCGTGGCGCCGACACTCAGCCAAGTCCCGGTGGGCCCCGGCGTGTAGGTGATGGTGATGAGCCCCTGGGCGTAATCCGTGGGCAGAATGCCGTTTTCCACCTCGAAAATCCTGATTTCGAAATCGGTCTGGGCCATGGTCTCGGAAATGCCCACCAGGCACACCAGGAGCGCCAGCCCCATATACATCATGAGTTTGGTCCATTTGTCCATAGAGACCTCCCATACAGACAGGCCGCACATCCGCCAGGCGAAGGCACGGCGGTTGGTTTTCAGGTTGATCTTTTGATCTGTTATTACAACTTTATCACAATATGCCTGAGCAGCAAATGGGGAATGCAGGAGTGCGCGTGCCGCACGTCCTCATCCCTTCTCCTGACCATGGGAAAATCCATCAACCGGGGGGAGTGCGAGGAGATCGTTCGTTCGCTTGCCCGGTGATGGGGGAGAGTTGACCGGCGGATTCGCCGGGAGGATCGCTTTTTCAAGGCAGGGGAGATCCGGCCCGTGGCGGCTATTCCATAAGGATCGCCGAACCGGAGGGCGGCGCCGGTCCGGTCATTGCCGGCGCAGGCTGTCCACGGGATTGGCCATGGCCGCACGCAGGGCCTGGACGCTCACCGTCAGGGCGGCGATGACCACCGCCAGGAGGGCCGACGCCGCAAAGGGCGCCGCGCCCGGCTCGACACGGTAGGCGTAGGCATCGAGCCAGCGGTCCATGAGAAACCAGGCCGCCGGCCAGGCGATGACGTTGGCCACCAGCACCCAGGCCAGAAACTCGCGGGAGAGCAGCAGCGCGATCCCCACCGGCGAGGCGCCCAGCACCTTGCGGATCCCCATCTCCCGGGAGCGCTGCTCGGCCGAGAACACGGCCAGCCCGAACAGCCCCAGGGCGGCGATGACCACCGCCAGGCCGGCGAACACGCCGAACACCGTTTCCAGCCGTTGCTCGTCCTGGTAGGCCCGGGCGAAGGTCTCGTCAAAGAAGGTGTATTCGAAGGGCCAGTTGGGCGAGAACCGCCGAAACTCCTTTTCGATGGCCGCCAGGGTAGCGCTGACGTCCGTCGAGCGGATCTTGACGGACAGGTGCGAGGCGGTGCCCGGATCCAGAAAGATATACAGCGGGGCGATGGGCTGGTGCAGGGACTGGAAGTGGAAGTCCTTCACAACCCCGACGATTTTCCCCCGGTCACCCCGCCAGTGAACGAATTCGCGCTCCAGGGGATCATCCCAGCCGGCGGTCCGCACGGCGGTCTCGTTGACCAGGAACGCCCCCGCGGCGTCGGCGGGGAATTCCCGGGAAAAATTGCGCCCCCTCACCACCTCGATGTCGAACAGGTCCACAAAATCGTAGCCGGTGGTGTTGTAGTAGATGGGCACCGGTTCGCCTTCGCTCTTGCCCGTCCAGTCGCGGCGGGTAAAGTTGGTGATGCTGTTGGGCAGGCTGTCCGACAGGGCCACGGCCGTGATGTCGGTCCGGCGCAGCAGCTCGGTGCGGATGCTGTCGAGGTTTTGCCTGATGGCCCGGTCCCGGATGGGCAGCACCACGATCTGCTCCTGGCTGTAGCCGAGGTCGGCCTGCCGCATGAAGTGCAGCTGGTCCCGCACCACGAAGGTGCTGCTGATGAGGACGATGGTCACGGCAAACTGGGCCAGCACCAGGATGTTCCGCGTCCGTGACGCCGGCCGGCTCCCGCCGGTGAAGGTCCGGTTCAGGACCGCGGCGGGTCGAAAACCCGACAGGAAGAACGCCGGGTAGATACCGGCCAGCAGACCTGTCAGCAGGCTCACCAGCAGGATGCCCCCGAACAGGAGCGGGTTGGCCGTGGGATCGAAGCGGAGCTCCCGCTCCACCAGGGTGTTGAACCAGGGGAGCGCCAGCCAGGCCACCACCAGGGACAGGCCCAATGCCAGCAGGATGATGGTGACCGACTCGCCCAGGAACTGGGCGACGAGCTGTCCCCGCCGGGCGCCCACCACCTTGCGCAGGCCCACCTCCCGGCTGCGGGGCAGCGAGCGAGCGGTGGCCAGGTTCATGTAGTTGACGCAGGCGATGAGGAGTACCAGCACGGCGATGGCTGAAATGAGAAGGATGTATGCCATGTCGTTGTTGGGGCTCACTTCCTGCTGGCGGTGGGAGTGGAGGTGGATCTCGGTGATGGGCTGAATGCCGTAGGTCCGCTCGTAGCCGGGCGGGACGTCCGCGCCCAGGCCGGTCATAACCTCCTTTTCCATATCCAGAAAGCCGTCCTGTACCGCCTGCGGGTCGGCGTCCGGCCGCAGCAGGAGGTAGGTGTAGACGTAGTTGGAACTCCAGGCAGCGCTGTCGCTGCCGGTCGACCGGAACCAGGTGTCCAGCGGTGCCATCATCCCCATGTGCAGGTGGGAATTGGCCGGCATGTCGGCGAACACGCCCGTCACCACGAATTTCTGCCGGTCGAAGAGGGTCAGGCTCTGGCCCAGGGGATTTTCGCCGCCAAAATACTTGCGCGCCGTGCTCTCCGAGAGCACCAGCGCGTCGGGCGTGGCCAGGGCCCGGCGCGGATCGCCCTGGCGGAAGGGGATGGTGAAGATGTCCAGCACCGCCGGATCGGCCCAGTACAGCTCCTGTTCGATGATGTGGCGGTCGCCCCGGGAAACGAGCACATCGCTGTCCCTCATGACGCGGGCGGCGCTCGCCACGGCGGGGAACTGGTCGCGGACACGGGGTCCCAGGGGTGGCGGGCTGAAGCAGTATTCGTCGCGCACCACGCGGTAGATGCGGTCGGCCTGCGCGTGATAGCGGTCGAAACTCAGTTCGAACTGGACGTACAGGGCGATGAGGATGAAGGTGGCCAGACCGGTGGTCAGGCCGATCACGTTGAGCAGGGAGTGCACCTTGTTCTTTCTCAGGCTGCGGACAGCCACCCGCAGGTAGTTGGCCAGCATGCCGGGGCTGGCGGTGAACGCGCTGCGCAGGCGCTCCCCGGCCAGGCCGGCCACCTGGAACCAGTACCAGCCGGCGGCGGCGAGTCGGCCCTCCCGCTCGGCCAGGTATTGCCGCTGCTCCTCAAAGTCCTCGATGACGGCCTGGCGAACGGCCGGCGAAACGAGCCGACCCAGGATCCGGTGACGGGATGGTTGATTGCGGTTCATAATCAGGCCTCTATTCGTGTCGGTTTCACAGACGGACGGACATCACATCACCGGTCGGACTCCAGGGCCGGCACGTCCGCCCACATGGCTTCGTTCAGCGTCCGGACCTTGATCATCTCCTGCTTGCCCGCCTCCGTCAGACGGTACAGGTTACGGCGGCGGCCGCCCGGCTCGGGCAGCGGCTCGCTTTCAACCTGCTCCACCAGTCCCATTTCCACCAGGCGGCCCAGGGGATTGTAGATGGCACCGAACAGCCATTTCTGGCCCGTCATCCGCTCAATGTACGCGCGGATGGACACCCCGTAGGCCTGGCCCTGCCCCTTCCAGACGGCCAGCAGGATCATCTCCTCCTTGCGGGACAACAGTCTCATGGCTTGCTCCTTCCCTTCGCCGGCACCAGGTCTTGTTCAGTGCATCACATCGTGCGCAGCCAGGCGATCTGGATTACTAAACGAAAAGTGAACATAGGAAGTTCCATTATTTCACTTTTTTTGTAGAAATTCCGTGCGGCCGCTGGCGTGCCCAGCTTGCCAGAGCGGGGTGAGCGTGATTAACTCAATGAAAAAAAAAGATCCGGACCAGACGAGGGTGGCGGAAGGGGAAATTGAGGAACAGGCCGCCCAGAAAGTTCACATTCTGGTAAAAAAAAGGGGTTGACAGGCAAGGCTTTTATGGTAGCATGTCTATAGTTATTAAATAAACTGTTGATATTTATACATACGCAAATGGCGTCGGCCGGATGTCCGGCCGGACCAGCGCCCCCCGGGCTTTCCGGGAAGAATAAGGAGGAGTCATGCACAATCAACACAACCTGCGTTTTTTCCTGTTGACGGCCATGCTGGGGCTGGCGCTCACCGCCACCCTGCCGGCCGGGGACGAATCAACCGAGACCCGCATCGTGCGGGAAGCCTTTGATTTGCGCTGCTCCGGCCAGGCGACAGAGGCGGTGACCCTGCTGGAGAAGGTTCTGGCCGATCACCCCGATTCGGCCGCGGCCAGCTACGAGCTAGCCCGCACCCGCCTGCAACTGGGCCTGGGCAATCCCCAAGAATCGTTGACCATTCTGCCTGAAGTCCGGCAGCTGGCCGACCAGGCGGTTGCCCGGGCTCCTGAACGGCTGATGTACCGCTACTTCGACTGCCATGTGGCCTTCATGCAGGCCTACCTCAGCCTGATGCGGGAACCGGCGGCCGCCCCGCCGCGCGTGGCGGAGCTGGGGAATCTGCTGGACGCCATATGGACCGGTCCGCCGGCCTGCCCGGCGGCGGGTCTCCAGCTGGTGGAACTGTATGCCGTGCTGGACAGGGAGCAGGGCGGCGACCGGGCCGTGGCGGAACGGTATGCGGCGGCGCTGCAGGAGGCGGATCTTGTCTGGGGCGCCCGCGCCCGGGCGCTGCTGCTGCCCGAAGGGGAGGATACGGTCGCCTTCTGGGAAAAAATGGCCGGCCAATATCCGGACAGCGCGGACGTGCAGCAGGAACTGGGCCGGGCGCACCTGTTCGCCGAGGCGCCGGAGGCCGGGGCAGCCTGCTTCGAAAAGGCGCTGCGGGCGGATCCGGCGCGCACCATCCTGCTGCTGGACCTGGCCCGGTATTACATGTACCAGATCATGCGGGACAAGACCCGCGCCGAAGCCCTCGCCCCGCAGTCCATCGCCTGGCTGGAGAAGTACCTGGCCACCCAGCCCATCGCCCCCCTGAAAGCCTACGCCCTGGGGATCAAGGGCCGCCTGCTCATGGCTTGCGGTGACCAGGCCGAGGGCCAGCGGGTGTTGGAGGAGGCCGCCGGCGTGGACCCCCACTATTCCCGGGTCTCGGGCGTGCCGGGCGCCGAACTGTTCGTGCCGCCCGGCGAGACGGTCATCGTCCACCGCTACCTGTTCCGGCCGTTCTGATGGACACCCCGCCGCCCGGCGACGGCCGGGCGACCGACCTGGCAACCACTCAAGCCTTCTGACGGGAGTTCACGTCATCTGGTTGCTCCACTGGTCAAAACATATGCCGGTGGCACCGGATGCCAATTTAAACCGATTTTTTCAAATGGAGTAAGGTGATGAAACGTTCAGGTTGGTGGGGTTTATTCCTGTTGCTGCTGCTGGGGATGAGTCAGCCGGCCGTGGCACAGTCGGTCGAGTCGAACCGGTTCTTTATCGCCGGCAAGGTTGGCACACACAGTCTGTTCGCCGAAGACGACATGGACGGCACCACCTTCGGGGGCGGCGTGGCGGCGGGTTTTTTCTTCACCCCCCGCTGGGGATTCGAATTCGAGTGGTGGCGTCCGGACTACATCGACACGGACTTCGGCAAGGTCCGGGATACCCTGTTCAGCTTCAGTGTGGTGTAACGCTGGCAACGGGAACGGATTCAGCCGTATTTTCTGGTGGGTTATACGTATTCCCGGGTGGATCAGCCCGGCTGGCCGTCCGGCAATTACAATTACTTCCAGGCGGGTGTTGGCGTGGGTTTCCGGCTGGGTGACCATTTCACCATCGCCCCGGAATTCCGGGTCAATATCGGCACGGCGGCGACCACCCTGCGCCCCTGCGTCAGCCTGATGGTGACGTTCTGATCATGCATCAAGGATGCCGGGCGCCGCCTGTCCGCCTTGGGGATGTGGCCCGCCTGGCTCCATCAATGACCAGAGAGCTGCAGGCCCTAAGAAACTTACGGCTCCACGATCCCGAAAACCGGAAAAGTGAATTCCTGATTCAGGATACGATGGGATCCGGCTTCAATCGGCGTTTCGCGAGGCCCGTAGGGTTTCATCAAATTTTTGCCGGTTCGAATCTTACTCCGTTGTTTCGCTGCGTTCGCCCACGTCTGCCTTCAAGTCGGCCCTGCCGAGTCTCATGGCATGACCCGATCGAGCAGTATCCATTCAGCAGGGACGATGTCGTTCACTTCTCCAGCCCGGCAGGGCAAGGAGTAGGCAGTTATGGGTAAAAACGGTCCACCGTGTGTATTCCCCTTTCCCCAGTAGTTCAAGCTTCCAGCTTGAGCGTGGTTGCAAGCAGGATGCTTGCGCCACCACAAATACGCGCTTTTTTTCAAATTTTCATCGTACATTTCCCGGTTTTGACGTTTATATCATTGACGACAATTTCAATCCAAAAAATCTTATCCAAATCAAACCAGGAGATGTACCATGACCAGAAACAATCTGGCCTATCAAGGTTTTTACAGAAGAAACTTGCCCCATATCCAGCCCAAGGGCCGGATCTTTTTTATCACCTATCGCCTCAACTTCAGTATGCCTGACTCTGTCATGCAAAAACTGCAGAACATCACCAGGATACTCCGGGAGACAGCGCCTTTTGCCGATCCAGGACAGAAATCGGAAACGATCAGAAGGTTGAACCTCAAAAAATTCCTGATCCTCGATCAATACCTCGATCAGTGCCGCACTTCCCCGCAGTGGCTGGCTGACCGGAGAATCGCCTCGATGGTGATGGACAGCCTCCATTTCATTCATGACCGTGCCGCGACGTTATACTGTTACACCATTATGCCCAACCATGTGCATCTTCTTCTGAAACCTGGCATGAAACAGGATGGGGAGGTTTATTCGTTGGCCGCTATCATGCATTCACATAAAAGCTTCACCGCAAATGAAGCCAACAGGATCCTGAACCGCGAGGGCACGTTCTGGCAGCACGAAAGTTTCGACCATTACATCCGGAGCCTGGACGAAATGCTGAGGACCTGTCGGTATATCATGAAGAATCCGGAAAATGCAGGGCTTGTTCATTCTTACAGGGATTGGCCGCATTCCTGGATTGATAAAGAAACGGAGAGATTACTCGAATCATGTAAAGAAGGACAGCTCTAGCTTCCAGCTTGAGCGGTTGCAAGCAGGATGCGCCACGGTAGTTCAAGCTTCCAGCTTGAGGGATTGCAAGCAGGATGCGCCACGGTAGTTCAAGCTTCCAGCTTGAGCTGTTGCAAGCAGGATGCTTGCGCCACGGTAGTTCAAGCTTCCAGCTTGAGCGA
>JAFGRT010000114.1 GCA_016935015.1 Acidobacteriota bacterium
GACATCGAACGGCGCGTGGACCTGGTCCGCTTCGCCGCCTGGCTGAACCAGGGCCGCGGCATCCTGACCATTAGCCGCCTCTTCGTCGGCAATTACGAGGATCATTTCGCCGCCATCCCCAAGGAGGAACAGCGCATCCAGCAAAGGCTGGAACAGGAGGCCATCATCGCCTTTTCCGAGGTGGAGGTGGTGCCCACCTTCGAGGAAGGGGTCATCGCTGTGGCCCAGGCCAACGGGATCGCCGGCATTTCTTCCAACACCATCATGTTCGGCTGGAGCGAAAAACGCGAGCGCCTGGCCAGCACGCTGCGTATCATGCGCGTCGTCGGCCGGATGGGCAAGTCCACCCTCATCTGCCGGGTTCGTCCCCGCGCCTGGACCACCCGCCCCCGCCGCATCGACGTCTGGTGGGGCGGCCTTCAGCACAACGGCGACAAGATGCTCCTTTTCGCCTACCTGCTGTCTGTCAATCCCGACTGGCACGGCGCCGAGATCTGCGTGCGCAGCGTGGCCACCAACGAGATGATGCAGCAACAGACCCGGCGCAGCCTGGAGCGGATGCTGCAAGAGAGCCGAATCGACGCCCGCACCGAGGTCACCATCCGGCCGGATGGCACCAGCGTGCAGGATATGATTCAGGAACAATCCCGCGACGCCGACATTGTGTTCCTTGGCCTCCGCCAACCGGAACCCGGCACCGAGACGGATTATGCCCAGCGTTTGGAGGAACTGGTGGGTAACCTGCCCACGGTGGTCCTGGTCCGCAACGCCAGCCAGTTCGCCGGCCGCATGCTCTGAGCGGACGGCGCCCTTCAGCCCTGGCATTCGCCGCCCTGTCATGATATACTGGGTCAAAGAATCCCCGCGAGCCGATCGTATCCAACCTGCCCGACGACGCGAGTCTCAAAAGGAGGAGATATGGCGATCTATATTATTCTGAGCCAGCTCTCGGAAGAGGCCTTCCGCGATTCCGAGCAATTCAAACGGCTGGCGCGCAAGGTATCCAGCAAAATCAAGCAGGAATGCCCGGGCGTGATCTGGAAGCAGAGCTTTGCCACCCTGGGCCGTTATGACGTGGTGGACATCATCGAGTCGGACGACCTGTCCCAGATTGAAAAAGCCGCCATGATCATCCGTGCCTACGGCCATGCCCGCACGGAAACCATGCAGGCCACACCTTGGGACGAATTTTTGAATCTGTTGTAGCCCTTGCCGCCGCGTTCCGCTGTCGCGCGGCTCACTGCCCGCCACTTGGATCGAGCGGCCCTACGGGTGCCGATAGACGTTTAATCCCTTGATATTGACGAATTCATGCAGGCCGAAGCGGGCCAGTTCGCGGCCGAGGCCGCTGTTCTTGACGCCGCCGAAGGGCATGCGTGGATCGGACTTGACGATGGAATTGACGAACACCGAGCCCGATTCCACCTGCCGGACCAAACGGATGCCGCGTTCCAGATCGCGGGTCCAGACGCTGCCGCCCAGGCCGAATTCGCTGGCGTTGGCCAGTCGCAGTGCTTCCTCGGCTGAACGAACGGCGATCACCGGCGCCACCGGCCCGAACACCTCTTCCCGGAAAACCGGCATGTCCGGCGTGACATCCGTGACCACGGCCGGCGTAAGGAAATAGCCTTTCCGCGGCGGCCGCCGGCCGCCCGTCAGCACCTGGGCGCCCATCGCCACACTGCGCGCCAGCTGGTCCTCGATCTCTTCCCGGGCCGCCGCGTTCACCAACGGACCGATGCGGGTCTCCTCGGCCATGGGATCGCCGACCACCAGTTGCTCCATGCGGGCCGCAAAATGGCGCACGAAGGGCTCCAGCAGGGATTCCATGACGATGAACCGCTTGGCGGCGATACAGCTCTGGCCGGTGTTGAGGGTGCGGCCCGTGACGGCGTTGCGGGCGGCCACTTCCGGATCGGCATCGTCCAGGACGATGAAGGGATCCGAGCCGCCGAGCTCCAGCACGACCTTCTTGAGGTGCCGGCCGGCCCATTGCCCGATGCGGCGGCCGGCGGCGGTGCTGCCGGTGAGGGACACGCCCCGGATGACGTTATCGGCGATCAGGGCCTGCACCGTCTTGTGATCGGCCAGGATGGTGCGGAACACATCGTCGGGAAAGCCGGCATCGCGGAACAGCTCCTCGATGACCAGGGCACACCCGGTCACGTTGCTGGCGTGTTTCAGCAAGCTGGTGTTGCCGGCCAGCAGGGTGGGGACGGCAAAACGCAGCGCCTGCCAGAACGGGTAGTTCCAGGGCATGATGGAGAGAATCACCCCCAGTGGCTGGTACACCACCTGATGGAGCTCACCGTCGGCCTCGACCATTTCGTCGGCCAGCCACTGCGGGCCGTTTTCGGCGTATACGTCACACAGCCAGGCGCACTTTTCCACCTCGGCCCGGGCCTCAGTGATGGGCTTGCCCATTTCCTGCGTCATCAGGGGGGCATAGTCATCGCGGTTCCGTCGCAGCACCTCACCCAGCCGGCGCACGTGCGCGGCCCGCTCCTCCACCGACGTGCGGCGCCAATGCTCCCATGCCTGGCGGGTACAGCCCAGGATCCGTCCGACCTGCTGGCCGTCCATGGTGCTGTATTCGCGGATAACCTCTTCCGTGGCAGGATTTACGGTTTGATATTGCATACGATCTCGCCCTCCTTGGTTCAGTTGCGTATAGAAATATAGATTGCCGAAGCCGGGCCGGCGATGCAGAATGCCCC